>JAJTXO010000094.1 GCA_021463315.1 Caldilineales bacterium
GCCTGGCGCACCCCACCCCCCACCCCCCGGCGTCTGCACGCTGATCACATCCCCGACCTGCCCGGCCAGGGTGGTCTTGCCGGGCAACTGCTGCTCTTCCCCATCGCGGATCAACACGTTGCGGCCGGGCCGACCCGGCTCGCCGCCGGCCAGGCCGTAGGGGGCGAAGACGCGCCGCTCGCTGAGCAGCGTCACCTGGGCGTCGGCCAGCAGCTCCACATCGCGGCGCACGCCGTCGCCGCCTCGCCATTGACCCGCGCCGCCAGAGCCGCGCCGGATTTCATAGCGCAGCACCCGCAGCGGATAGGCATACTCCAACGCCTCCACCGGCGTGTTGAGGGTATTGGTCATGTGGGTATGGATGGCGTCGGCGCCCTCCTTGCCGGGTCGGGCGCCCATGCCGCCCGCGATGGTTTCGTAGTAGGTGAAGGGCTGGCTGCGCGCCGGGTCCCACCCGCCAATGGTCAGGTTGTTCATCGTCCCCTGGCTGGCGGCCGGAACACGCTGCGGCGCGGCCTGGGCCAGCGCGCCCAGCAGCACGTCGGTGATGCGCTGCGAGGTCTCCACGTTGCCGCCGGCCACGGGCGCCGGCGGCAACGCGTTGACCAGCGTCCCCGCCGGCGCGATGACCCGAATCGGCCGCAGGCAGCCGCTGTTGGTGGGCGCGTCGTCGCCCAGCAGACAGCGGAAGGCGTACAGCGTGGCCGACAGGGTGATGGCATAGACCGCGTTGACGCTGCCGCGGCGCTGCGGCGCTGTGCCGCTGAAGTCTACGACGGCCTCTTCCCCCTCAATCGTGATGGCCACGGCGATCTCGGCCGGCTCCGGGTCCACCCCATCGTCGTCCAGCCGGTCCACGAACCGGTATGTGCCGTCGGGCAGGCCGGCCAGCAGGCGGCGGGTCATGCGCTCGGCGTAGTGTACCAGCCCCTGCATCTGCTGCTGCACCTCATCCATGCCGTAGCGGGCGATCAACTCGCCCATGCGACGCACACCGATGGCGTTGGCCGCCAACTGCGCGGCCAGGTCGCCGGCCCGCTCTTCCGGCGTGCGCACATTGGCCAACAGCAGGTCCAGCAGCCCCTGGTTGACCCGTCCCGCCTCCAGCAGCTTGAGCGGCGGGATGATCACCCCCTCCTGGATCAGCTCGCGCGCGATGGGCATGGAGCCGGGCGACATGCCGCCCACGTCGGCGTGATGGGCGCGGCTGGCCGCGAAGGCGAAGGGAGCGGGGGCAGAGGCGAGGAAGATCGGCGTCACCAGGGTGATGTCGGGCAGGTGGGTGCCGCCGCGGTAGGGATCGTTGAGGATGGCTACGTCGCCCGGCCCCAGGTCCAGCGCGGCGACCGCGGCCTGCACCGACAGCGGCATCGCGCCCAGATGGACGGGGATGTGCGCGGCCTGGGCGATCATCTGGCCGGCCGCGTCGAACAACGCGCAGGAGAAATCGCGCCGCTCCTTGATGTTGGGCGAATAGCTGGTGCGCCGCAGCGCAACGCCCATCTCCTCGGCCACCGAGGCGAGCAGGTGTTTGAAGACTTCGAGACGGATGGGGTCAGGCATGGGCAGAGGGTCAGGGGGTTGTTGTCTGGCCAACACGTGGGTTGAGCGCCGCACTGAGCTTGACGAAGTGTAGCGGGTTGGGGGGACGCGCCTCGCATGAGGGCGGCCATTTCCAGCGTATCGAAACCCGGAGGTCTCGATACGGCGCAGACGCCTACTCGACCAGCGGAGACGCGCGCAGGCGCCTACTCGACCAGCGGAGGCGCGGCGCAGACGCCTACTCGACCAGCGGAAGGTCCGAACCCACGGCGATCACCAGATTGAAGTGGCGATCCACAGCGGCGCGGTCGCCAGAGGACAGGAAGACGGTGGTGTCCTGGTAGACGACGATGGCCGGGCCGGGCAGAGCGTGGCCGGGCCGCAGCGCCGCGCCGTCGTAGAGTGGGACGTGGGCCAGGCTGGCCGCGAGGACCACGAAGCGCAGACCCAGCAGCGCGGCCGAGGCGTCGGCGTCGCCCAGCTCGGCCGCGGGCAGGACAGGACGCGCCACCGCCCCCACCGCGCGCAGCCGCAGGTTGACGATCTCCAGCGGCGCGGCCGGCTGGCTGTGGCCATAGGCGCGCTGATGCTCGGCGTGAAAGGCCGCGGCGAAGTCGGCTGTCAGCGGCACGGTCAGCTCGTAGGCCTGGCCGCGATAGCGCAGGTCCACCTGCGGCAACAGCGTGATCCGCCCGGCTGGCACGCCTTCAGCGGCTACCTCGGCCAGCCCGCGCTGCGCCAATGCTCCTGCCAGCTCCTCCAGCTCCTCGAAGGAGACCGTCCCCGGCAGCATCACCGTCTGCACATAGTCCTTGACCACATCGGCCACCAACATGCCAAAGGCCGACAGCGTGGACGCGCCCGGCGGCACGATCACCGTGCGTACACCCAGGCCGCGCGCCAGGTCGCAGGCGTGCAGCCCGCCCGCGCCGCCGAAGCTGAGCAGGGCAAAATCGACCGGGTCATGGCCGCGGGCTACCGAGATCACCCGCAGGGCGCGCTCCATGTGGGCGTTGGCGATCTGCACCACGCCCAGCGCGGCGGTCTGCGCCGGAGAAAGGCCCGCCGCAGGTTCCAGGCCAGCCGCCTCAGCCAGCCGCGCCAGCGCGGCCTCGCTGGCGGCCGCGTCCAGCGCCATCTGGCCGCCCAGGAAGCGCTCGGCGGGCAGGCGTCCCAGCACCAGATTGGCGTCGGTGACGGTGGGCAGGTCGCCGCCGCGGCCGTAGCACGCCGGGCCAGGGTCCGCGCCGGCACTCTGCGGCCCAACGCGCAGGCTGCCACCCAGGTCCACGGCCGCGATGGAGCCGCCGCCCGCGCCCACGGTGTGGATATCGATCACCGGGATGCGCACCGGCAGGCCGCCGATCTCCCCCTCGCTGGTGACCTGGATGCCGCGGTCGCACAGCGCCACATCGGTGGAGGTGCCGCCCATGTCGAAGGTCAGCACGCGCGGGAAGCCGGCTGCCTGGGCCGCGTGATAGGCGCCCACCACGCCGCCGGCCGGCCCGGAAAGGATCGAGCGCACCGCCTCGCGGCGGGCCTGCGTCGCGCTGATGCTGCCGCCGTTGGACTGCATGATGCGAAAGTCCGCGCCCTGCCACTGCTCCGCCAGCCGGCCCAGGTAGCGATCCAGCACCGGTGAAACGTAGGCGTTGATGACGGTGGTGCTGGCCCGCTCGTATTCGCGGAACTCGGGCAGGATCTCGCTGGAGAGCGAGACCAGCAGGCCGGCCTGGCGCAAGGCCGCGCCGATCTGTTGCTCGTGGGCGGGGTTGGCAAAGGAAAAGAGCAGACAGATCGCGGCCGACTGCACGCCAGCCCGACGCAGTTGTTCCACCAAGCCGGCCAGCGCGGCCTCATCCAGCCCGTGCAACACCTGGCCGCGACGATCGACCCGTTCGGCCACCTCCAGGCGCAGCTCGGCCGGAACCAGCGGCGCGGGCCGGTCGGCCATGAAATCGTAGAGCTGGCTGCGGTTCTGCCGGCCGATAGCCAGAATGTCGGCGAAGCCGGCCGTGGCCACGAAGGCCGTCCGCGCCCCTTTGCGTTCCAGCAATGCGTTAGTGGCAACGGTGGAGCCGTGGACGATCTCGGTGATCGGTGAACGGTTATCGGTTATCGGTGATCGGTGATCGGTAAACGGTGACTGATTACCGATCACCGGTAACTGATCACCGATTACCGGTAACTGATCACCGATCCCCGCCAACACCGCCTCGGCCGGGTCGTGCGGCGTGGAGAGACGTTTGAAGGTGTGCAGGCGGCCGCTGGCTGGATCGAAGAGAACGAAATCCGTGAAGGTGCCGCCGATGTCGATGCCAATACGCATGGGGATGAGGAGGTGATGGGGTGATTCGCTTGGGCCGGTCTCCGACCGAGCCCGCCCTTGCTTGGGCCGGTCTCCGACCGAGCCCGCCCTTGCTTGGGCCGGTCTCCGACCGTGCCCGCCCTTGCTTGGGCCGGTCTCCGACCGAGCCCGCCGGAGATTGACGCGGCCAGCATTATCAGCTAGAATCCGCGTGCTGTCAAACCAATTTCAGACACGGGATGGTCGTATGTCCTCAGCACCCCTTAGTCTCTCCTTGTTGCCCGATACCTTCGCCGTCCAACGCAGGTCATACGCTTGCTTGATCCCAGGTTTGTGCTACAATCCACACAAACGTACAGATGAGGTAGACCATCGTGACGAGCACAAGTAGCACCAAAGCCAAGCTGGGTTTTCTTTCGGACATCGAGCTGTTCCAAGACCTGTCTCCCAAGGAGATCGAGGAGTTGGAGCGGCTGATCACTATCAGCGCAGTCAAGCGCGGCAAAGTTTTCTACCGGCCGGAGGAGAGCGGCGAGGTGCTGTTCATCCTCAAGTCTGGCCACGTCCAGCTCTACCGCATCTCCCCCGAGGGCAAGAAGCTGGTGATCGCCTCGCTGGGGCCGGGCACGCTGTTCGGCGAGATGCCGTTGTTGGGCCAGCAGATGCACAACACCTTCGCCGAGGCCGCCGAGGAGTGCGTGATCTTCGTCATGAGCCGCAAAGATCTGGAGCGGCTTTTCCTGAACAAGCCGCAGGTGGCGCTGCGGGTATTGGACATCACCGGCCGGCGCCTGCGCGATGCCGAGAGCCGGCTGCAAACCATGGCCTTCAAAGGCATTCCCGCGCGCCTGGCCTCGCTGCTGCTGCTGTTGGCCGAGGAGCACGATAGTTTGGAGGTGGTCGGCCTGACGCATCAGGATCTGGCCGAAACCGTCGGCACCTATCGCGAGACGGCTACGCAGGTGTTGAACGATCTCAAGGCACAGGGTTTGATCCAAATCGGGCGCAAGCACATCACCATTCTGAACCCCGATGGGCTGATGGCTGTGGCCGAAGGCTGATCGCGCGCGGCGACTCAGCCGGCCTTGAGAGCCTCCCCTGGGAACGCCGGGGCATTTGTGCGATGCTTCGCTAGTGACGGCGTTTTGACATTTGTGAACATAGCGAGTACAATCGCAGCACGTTCAGCATGGCCGGGCCTGACTGATCTAGCCGCTGTGGCTCCTTCACCGACCCGACTGTCAAACTTCCAATCCGCTGTCTTGACGACAGTACTTCGTCATAGGAGGACCTAGCCAGATGACCCACATCATCACCGATCTATGCCTGCGCGATGGCGCATGCGTTGAAGTTTGCCCCGTCGAATGCATCGTGCCCGGCAAGCCCGAAAGCGAGTGGCCCTGGTATTATATCGATCCAGACACCTGCATCGACTGCGGCGCCTGTGTGCCCGAGTGTCCCTTCGAGGCGATCTTCCCTGAAGAGGACGTTCCCAGCAGCTACGAGATGAAGCCTGGCCAGCAGCGTATGCCGATGCCAGACCTGGTCTTGGTGACCGCAGCCGGCGGTGAGGTTGTCGACCTGACCACGGGCATCCAGCCCAACTACGATTTCTACAGCAGTGGCCCTGGCTACGACGCGTTGAACATGTAATTGCGACGTCCTGCGTCCATCTGGAGAACAAGCATCCATGACTCACGTCATCACTGATCTGTGCCTGCGCGACGGCGCTTGCGTCGAAGTTTGCCCGGTGGAATGTATCGTGGCCGGCCAGCCTGAAGGCGAATGGCCCTGGTACTACATCGATCCGGACACCTGCATCGACTGTGGCGCTTGTGTTCCTGAGTGCCCGGTAGAGGCGATCTTCCCGGTGGAGGATGTGCCCAAGGAATATCAGCCTTCGACGCAGTTCAACGCTGACTTTTTCTCCAAAGGCCCAGGCTACGAGGCCCTCAACATGTGAACCGGTTTGCTGCGGCGCTGCACGGCGAGCCTTGGAGATGTTGACAGCGCGCCGAGCGCAGATGCGGCCGTAGCCGCTGGCCGGCCCGAACGACAGGAACGAGCAAGCAAAGGACCTCTGCTGTTTTGGCAGGGGCCTTTTGCTATTCCGCAGCAACATCTCAGGCGCGTATCATCTCAAAAAACCGGGGTCAAGACTTCCGAAGTCTGCGCAGGTTTGTTCATAACGAGCTCACAGTCCACAAGACTTCGGAAGTCTTCCCCAATCTATTAAGATGATACCCAGCATACAACTTAAGGAGATGGATAGCATGACTATGGCTTATCGAATGGAAAAAGACTCCATGGGACCGGTGCAGGTTCCGGCCGATGCGCTCTATGGCGCTCAGACCATGCGGGCGGTAGAGAATTTTCCCGTCAGCGGCATCCCCTTCCCGCGCAGCTTCATCCGCGCGCTGGGGCTGATCAAGCTGGCCGCGGCCCAGGTCAATCAACAGTTGGGCCATCTGGAGCCAGCCTTGGTCGCCAGCATCGTTCAGGCCGCCCAAGAGGTGGCCGATGGCCGCTGGGACGCCGATTTTCCCATCGACATCTTCCAGACTGGCTCAGGCACCTCGACCAACATGAACGCCAACGAGGTGATCGCCAACCGCGCCCTGCAGATTCTGGGCCAGGAGTTGGGCTCTAAAATGGTGCATCCCAACGATCACGTCAACATGGGCCAAAGCTCCAACGACGTGATCCCCACCGCGGTGCATGTGGCGGCCTACCTGGAGGTGCATGAGGCGCTGTTGCCCGCGCTGCGCCATTTGCACGCGGCGCTGGCCGCCAAGGCGATCGAGTTCGACGATGTGCTCAAGACCGGCCGCACCCATCTGATGGACGCCATGCCGGTGCGGCTGGGCCAGGAATTCGGCGGCTACGCGGCTCAAATCGAGGCCAGCATCGCCCGCGTCGAGGCCAGCCTGCCGCGGCTGGCTGAGCTGGCGCTGGGCGGCACGGCCGTGGGCACCGGCATCAACGCGCTGCCCGGCTTTGCCGCGGGCGTGGCCCAGCGGCTGCACGAGCTGACCGGCCTGCCCTTCCGCGAGGCCAGCAACCATTTCGCGGCCCAGGCCGCCATGGACGCGGCCGTCGAACTGAGCGGGCAGCTCAAGACCGTGGCCGTGTCGCTGATGAAGATCAGCAACGACCTGCGCTGGATGAACTCAGGACCGATCGCCGGCCTGGGGGAGATTGCCCTGCCGGCCCTGCAGCCTGGCTCCAGCATCATGCCGGGCAAGGTCAATCCGGTGATCCCCGAGGCTGTGGCCATGATCGCCGCCCAGGTCTTTGGCAACGATCTTTCGGTGACTGTAGCCGGCCAGTCGGGCGTGTTCGAGCTCAATGTCATGTTGCCCGTGCTGGCTCACAACCTGCTGCAGTCGATCACCCTGCTGGCCAACGGCAGCCGCTTATTGGCCGACAAAGCCATCGCGGACACGGTGGCCAACCGGGAGCGCATGGCCGGTCTGATCGACAAAAACCCGATCCTGGTCACTGCGCTGAACCCTGTGATCGGCTATGACAAGGCGGCAGCCGCGGCCAAACAGGCCTACGCGCAGGGCCGCACCATCCGCGAGGTGGTGGTGGAGCTGGGCTATCTCAGCGACGACGAGGCCGCGCGGCTGCTGGACGCGCGGCCGATGACGGGCTCGTAACGAGTAACTCGTAACACGTAACCCGGAATCGCGGGGTGCGTGTGCAGGAATGTCGGGTCAGGATTTTGCACATAACACATGACCCGGAATCTCGGACACACCGTTCTCCATTCCGGGTTACGAGTTACGAGTTACGAGTTACTCGTTACGCACGAAAGGACAAAAAGACAATGAAGAAAGTTATCGTGATTCACTTGGGCGACGGCGAGGAGAGCTCGGCCATCACGTTTCTTGGCCAAGAGATTCAAATGCGCCGCATCGGCTGCCACGGCGACGCGGAGCGCGTCCGGGCCGTGATTGCCGAGCACGACGGCGAGGTCGATGCCATCGGCCTGGAGGGCTATCCGGCCGAGCTGGAGCTGGGTGGCGTGCGGGTGGCCCATGAGGTTGGGACCTCGCTGGCCGCGGCCGCCATGCTGACACCCGTGGTGGACGGCGGCGGCATCCGGCCGGGCCTGGAGCGCTGGGCGGTGATTCTGGCCGACCGGGCCGAGCCGGGCATCTTCAGCCAGAAGCATATCCTGATGGCGCCCGGGCTGAACCATGGCGGGCTGGCCCAGGCGCTGGATCGGCGCACCCCTCACCTGCGCTACGGCGACCCCGATTTGTTCTTTGCCCTGCCCGACTTTCCTGGCGTCGGCAGCCAGCGCGCGCTGGAGCAGGCGGTCAAGCCCACCTTGGAGCATCTCAAGAACGCGCCCTTCCGCCGGCTGCTGCCCCAGGCCGGCGCGGCCGGCCAGCCGCGCTCGGCCGCGCCCTTCGAGTGGGCCGACGTCATCGCGGGCGACATGAGCGCCATCCGCCGCTATGCGCCGGCGCAGCTCAAGCATAAGACTGTGGCGGTGGAGTGGGCCAGCGAGGAGGATCTGGACGATCTGCGCCAGCGCGGCGTGGCCATCGTGGTGACGATGATGCCCGCGCTGGATGGCGCCAAGGCGCTGGGTCGATGGTCCGCCGCCACCATCGAGGCGGTGCTGGTGGCGCTGCGCACCAACCCGGAAATGCCGCTGACCGAAGACACCTACCTGGACCTGATGGCCGACATCCATTGGACGCCGCACGTGCGCTACTTGCAGGCTCAAGAGGCGGGCATCAACCGCTTTGCCTTCGTGATCCACCCGCTCAATGTTCGTTTCATCCACAATAGCCCCCAGTTCGGCTGGACCAAGTTCCTGCCCGACGATCTGGTGGAACGGTTCGCGGCCTATATGCCGCCCATGTATCTGTCGCGCATCACCGGCGGCCAGTCTCCCACCACCGGCCAACGCATCGAAGGCCACCTGATCACCCTGGCCGCCACCCCGCGCCAGATGATGCAGCAAGGCGAGCGCTTCACCTATGACCGGCTCAACAAGGCGGCGCGCATCGCCGAACGCCGCGGCGCACGCATCATGGGGCTGGGCGCGTTCACCTCGGTGGTGGGGGACGCGGGCATCACCGTGGCCCACGAGGCCGATATCGCCATCACCAGCGGCAACAGCCTGACCGTGGCCATGACGCTGGAGGCTGCCAAGAAGGCTGTGATCCTGATGGGGGCCACCGACCTGACCAAGGGCAAGGCGATGATCGTGGGCGCCACCGGCTCCATCGCCTCGGTTTGTTCGCGGTTGATCGCCCAGGCCATCGGCAACGTGGTGCTGGTTTCCATCGAGCCGGAGAAGCTGATCGAACTGAAGCGCACCATCCAAAAAGAAACCCCTGGCTGCGAGGTGACCATCGCCACCAAGACCGGCGATCTGATCGCCGACTGCGACCTGATCATCACCGCGACATCGGCCTTCGGCCAGCGGGTGATCGATATCACCAAGTGCAAGCCGGGCGCGGTGATCTGCGACGTGGCGCGGCCGCCGGACATCAACCCGGCCGAGGCCGCGCTGCGGCCTGATGTGCTCTGCATCGAGAGCGGCGAGGTGCTGATCCCTGGCGATATCGACTTCGGCTACGACATCGGCCTGCCCCCCAAGACCTCCTACGCCTGTCTGGCTGAGACCGCGCTGCTGGCTATGGAGGGCCGTTTCGAGGACTACACCCTGGGGCGCAACATCACCATGGATCGGGTCAAGGAGATCTACAAGCTGTCGCTGAAGCACGACTTCAAGCTGGCTGGGCTGCGCTTCGGCGATGAGTATATCACCGACGAGGATATTCAGGTCAAGCGTGCGCTGGCCGACCGGTATCGCAACGATCCGGCGCTCTTCGAGCAGGTGCGGGCCGAGGCTGGCGAAAAGCTGAAGGATGTCCCCGTGATGTCCAAGGGCGTGTCCACCTCGAACAAATCCAAGGCGCCGCTGCTGGCGGCCGCATCGGTCGGTCTCACCATTGCCGGCCTGGTGCTGGGCAAGAAACTGCTAGGCAGCCGGCAATAACGTCGGGCATGAAACCATCTCCAGGCGTCCCGCCGGGTTGGGTGCGAATCTGTCGCCAGTGGGCATAGAACGATCGCCAGGCGTCCCGCCGGGTTGGGTGCGAATCTGTCGCCAGTGGGCATGAAACGATCGCCAGGCGTCCCGCCGGGTTGGGTGCGAATCTGTCGCCAGCGCCGGGCGGGCCGCCCTGGAGATCATGATGTGGGATGATCGCCA
>JAJTXO010000940.1 GCA_021463315.1 Caldilineales bacterium
GTCATCTCAAAAACCGGGGTCAAGACTTCCGAAGTCTGCGCAGGTTTGTTCAAAACGGGCGCACAGTCCATAAGACTTCGGAAGTCTTCCCCAATTGAGATGATACGTTGGTCGCTATGCAACGACGCATCAAGGAGATACAGATGGATAGCATTCGGAACGAGCGGGGCAGGACCATCCTGTCCCTGTTGGTCGCGCTGGCGCTGCTGGTCGCAGCCTTGCCCTTGCCGACGGCGGCTGGCGCGCCGGCGGCGCCGCTGTCCGGCGAGGCTGTGCGCGGTGAACTGAACAGTTGGGGCAGTTGGGCTATGATCAGCAGCCTTGGCGGCACGTTCATCCACACCACCGGACAAATCACCGCTGGCAGCGATTCGTCCAGCCTGTTCAAGTTCTTCAAGAACTCTGACCAATGGTATGGCAACAGCGGGGCTATCAACTTCGCCCAGATCTACACCAATTTTTCCACAGGTGGCGGCGACAGCAGCTTTAACCACATTCAAAACCGCTACTACGCCTTTAAATGGAACGGTGACAGCAACGGTGTGGTCTTCCAGCTCAGCGCCGCTCCGGTCAACATCCCCACGGTCAACCGGCTGCCGGTGGCGCCCACCAGCAGCGATCCGGTGGTGGTCACCACGACCACCGACGCGACGCCGCCGGCCGAGCAGGCGCTGTGGCTGCGCTATGCCCTCAACGGCAACTGGGGCGGCTCGACAGTGCTCAAGATGGCGGGGAGCGGCATGAGCTATTCCGCGACCATCCCGGCCCAGGTCAACGGCATGCAGGTCACCTACTACGTCTTCAGCTCCGGCGACGTAGCATCCATCGCCGGGGCCGACGCGGACCTGATGGCCATCACCGCCAACACCAACAGCGGCAGCAACTACAGCTACACCGTGGCCTCGGCGCCGGGCGGGATCGCTCCCACCCAGGGCCGCGCCATGTGGCTGGATACCGACACCATCGCCTGGAACGCCGCGGCCGCCACCAGCTACCGGCTGCTCTACGACCCGGACGGCGGCGTGACCAGCGCGGCCGAGGCGACGGCGTGCGTCTTCCCCGGCCCGGCCGCGCCCTGCTATGTCCCTCTGACCGCCAGCGGCACGGTGAGCGGCTTCCCCAAGAACCCCAACGCGACCGGCAAGATCAAGCTGCTCACCGGCCTGTCAGCCGTTGACGCCAAGCACCTGCTCAAGGGCCAGGTGGTGGTTGCCAGCTACAACGGCGGCGGCGCGCGGGTCGACGCCACGCGCACGCAGATCCAGAGCGTGCTGGACGCGCTCTACGCGGCCAACGCCGCGCCGCAGACCTTGGGCGTCGTCTACAGCGGCAGCACGCCGTCGGTCAAGGTGTGGGCGCCCACGGCCAAGACGGTGACGCTGAAGCGCTACGCCACGTCGGCCGGCAGCGAGGTGGGCAGCCACGGCATGACGCTGGACCCGGCCAGCGGCGTCTGGAGCGTGACGGGCGACGCCAGTTGGGACCGCCAGTTCTACCTGTTCGACGTGGAGGTCTACGTGCCATCCACCGACGCGGTGGAGCACAACCTGGTCAGCGATCCCTACGCGGTCAGCCTGTCGCAGGACGGCGCGGCCGCGGGC
>JAJTXO010000941.1 GCA_021463315.1 Caldilineales bacterium
ACGGTGATCGGTGATCGGTGACCGGTGACCGGTGATCGGTGATCGGTGACTTCTGACTTCTGACTTCTGACTTCTGACTTCTGACTTCTGACTTCTGACTTCTGCCCCCACTCCCCACTCACGCCAACAGCCGGTCCACCGCGTGGATCAACTGCGCCAGGTTGCCTACTTCGAAGACCCGATCGACCACCGGGATGTATTTGGGCATGTCGCTGTCGCCGCTGCCCCACATGGCCGGTGGTTCGGGGTTGAGCCAAATCACCCGCTTGGCCCGGCGCTGGATCTGCTGCACCAGGTCTAGCCGCGGGTCGTTGTAGTTGTTGCGCCCATCGCCCAGGAAGATCACGGTGGTGCGGTGATCGACGGCATCCATGAAGCGCTGGTCGAAGGTGGCCAGGCTGGCGCCCAGATCGGTGCTGTAGTAGCCGGGGGGCAACTGGACCAGCACCTGCTCCACCGCCTGCTGCACCGGCAGCTCCTCGAAGGCCGGACTGATCTCATCCATGTCGCCGATGAAGGCGAAACTGCGCGCCCGGCCCACCAGGTCTTGCAGCTCGTAGATCAGCGTCAGCATGAACTGGGCACAGTGACGCATGGAGGTGCTGACGTCGCAGATCAGCGCCAGCTTGGGCTTCAGCCGGCGGCGGCGGAAGCGCAGCTCCACCGGCACGCCGCCGTAGCGCTGATTGGCGCGGAGGGTAGCCTTGGCATCCAGGATGCCGGTCTTGCCGCGGCGCTGGCGCAGGGCCAGCCGGCTGCGCAGCAGCGCCGCCATGCGCCGCACCTGCTGGCGCAGCTCGGCCGCCTCGGCATCGGTCAGCGAGCGGAAGGGGCGATTCAGCAGGTCCGAACCAGCCTCAGGGCGTCCTGCTTCAGCCATCTGGCGGGCGATGTTGGCGCCCGCGAAGCGCTGGATCTGCTGCTCCATGGCGTCCATGTTGCCCTGCACCAGTTGCTGAAGCTGCTCCAGCGTCTGCCGGTTCATGCCCATCTGGTTCAGCAACTGCATCAGCTCGTGCAGTGCGCCCTGCACCTGCGGCATGCCCAGCGCGCGCTGCATACGCTGAGCCATCCAATCGGTGAGGGCCGGATGGTCGGCGTGGCGCAGCCCCACCAGCTCGCCCAGTTGGTCCAGCTCCTCGCCCGTCAGCGGCTCGCCGTTCAGCAGCCGCTGCAACAGCTCGCGCAACCGGCCAGAGAACTGGCGAATGGCCTCGGCCAGCCGCTCCAGCTCCTCGGGGCCCAGCTCCTCGGCCGCGCTGCCCATGGGCGGCGGCGCATCGCTGCTGAAAAAGAGGGGAAACAACTGCTCGAAGATCGGCAGATCCGGCCCCTCCTTGACCAACGTCGCCCGCAACGCCACCCGAAAGCGCTCCCGGTCCTGCACGCCCAGCGCCTCGACCGCGCGAAAGGCGTCGGCGCTCTCGGCGATAGAGATGCGCACCCCGGCCGCGCGCAGTCCGGCGATGAAGTCGATGATGCGTTGTTCCATGGTGGTAGATTGGTAGAGGGGTAGATTGGTAGATTGGTAGATTGGTAGATTGGTAGATTGGTAGATTGGTAGATTGGTAGATTGGTAGATTGGTAGATTGGTAG
>JAJTXO010000942.1 GCA_021463315.1 Caldilineales bacterium
TAGGACGATTTTCTAAATCGTCCGTCTCACGGTCAGGGGAACGGACGATTTAGAAAATCGTCCTACGAGCCGGAGGCGCCTCAACCAACTTTGAACGCACCCAAACCATTCAGCCCAACCACAGAAAGCGCCAAGGGCTTGATCTGCTTTGTGTTCTCTGTGTTCTCTGTGGCAAACCATTTGGGTGTGTTCAACACGGGTTGAGCCTACGTAGGACGATTGCCAAATCGTCCGTCTCACGGTCAGGGGAACGGACGATTTAGAAAATCGTCCTACGAGCCGGAGGGGACTCAACCGACTTTGAACGCACCCAGATGGTTTCAACCTCTGTGCATGCTAGGCGGCCCAGCGGCTGAGCTGGGCGCGGGCGATGGCGCGCTGGAAGAAGCGGCCGTTGGGATCGATGCCGGCCACACCGCCCTTGGTGATCAGCGTGCGCATGATCGGCTGAAGCTGCCGGCCATAGACCTCCATGCACGCCTTGGGGTGCAGGCCCGGCCAGGAATAGCATGAGATCACATGGCGGCGATGCTTGGTGGACTGGCAGGGCGGCGCCTGATCCCAGGCTGGATCGTTCGGCGCGAAGATGTACTGGTTCAGACTGCCCTGGGGAATGCCCTCGATCCCTTTCACCTTGGGCGGCGTGGCGGTGCAGTCGTAGGGATCCACCGACAGATCGACCAACACCGCGTGCGCAGGCAGATAGGCCAGCCAGTCGTTGGGAATCACCACCTGGCTGGGATCGGGGCGCTGCGTAGCGTCCACCAGGATGTCGGTTTGCGCCAACAGCTCGCGCATGGGCGCATGGTGGCCGGTAAGGTCGAAGTCAACGGCGGTGACCTGCACGCCGGGCGCGCCCAGGCCGATCATGCGGCTGCGCAGCGCCTCGTCGCCGTAGCGGATGGCCGCGCCCACCACCTGGCTGCCCACCGCGCCGGCGCCGATCAGCGTCACCCGGATGGGGGGCCGCTGGGGGCTGGCGAAGCCGGGCGCGGGATAGATCTGCGCCAGCAGTTGAAAGGCCACCTCGACGCCGTTCCAGGCCACCGAGCGCAGGTTCTCGATCAGCCGCCGGCCCACGTCGTCCTTGATCGAATCGAGGGAGATGGCCTCCAGCCCGCGCCGGCGCAGATCGATCACTCGCTCCGGCCGGGTGGGGTAGTGGATCATGGTCATCAGACAGCCGCCAGGGGGCATCAGCTCGATCTCGGCCGGGGTGGGGTAGCGCACGACCAGCAGATAGCTCTGGCGGTAGACCTCCTCCAGCGGGGCAAAGCGCACCGCGGGCGCGGCGCGGCGATAGTCGCTCGCGCGGTAGCCCATGCCCGCGCCGTAGCCAGTCTCCAGCGTCACCTGCGCGCCCAGCCGCTCCATGCGGCCGACGAAGGAAGGTAGAAAGGCGCGGCGTTCGCCGGCCTCGTGGTGCATCTGCGGCAATCCAATGCTGAAAGGTAGCGTCATGGTGGAACTCCCATCCATCCAAAAGTCCCCTGCAAAAACGATCCAAAGGGCGTCCTCGCCCGGCCATACCCGGCGAGACGCCTGGCAGATCGACTTAAAGAACGATCCGAAGGGCGTCCTCGCC
>JAJTXO010000943.1 GCA_021463315.1 Caldilineales bacterium
GGACGTGCTGGTTGCGCCCTCCTGCGCCAGCACGGTTGGGTCAGGAGCGCCGCCCGACGCGCTCCAGGCCAGCAGCAGGGCCAGGCCAGCCAGCGCGGCCAACGCTAATGCCGCCCGCCTCTTGCGCTGCTTGATCGATGGTTGGTCCATAGAACTTCCTCCTTCGCCGGACACGATGCTGGCCTGTCCCATTCAGCCACAGGCCATGCAGAAAACCACTGGCTGCGATTGTAACGGATGTTGCAATCACTGTCAACTGTCCGCGCGATTATTCTCCAGCCGGTTGGCGTTTTGGCGCGGATATGCTACACTGCCCAGCCTGACAGCCATTGCCTTGCGCTGCCTGGATTAGGAGCATGTTCATGAGCAAGAAAATCCACATCTGTGTCGCCTGGCCCTATGCCGCCGGCGACCGCCACATCGGCCACCTGGCCGGCGCCTATCTGCCGCCGGATATCTTCGCGCGCTACCATCGCCTGGTGGGCAACCAGGTGCTGATGGTTTCCGGCTCTGACACCCACGGCACGCCCATCACCCTGCGCGCCGACCAGGAGGGCATCAGCCCGGCCGAAGTGGTGGAGCGCTACCACGGCCGCTTCGTCGAGGGTTTTCTGCGCTTCGGCCTGACCTTCGACCTGTATACGCACACCGACACGCAGAACCACTGGGACGTGACCCACGATCTCTTCTTGCGCCATCGGGAGCGCGGCTACATCTACAGCGAGGTGCAACAGCAGCTCTACGCGGTGGACGACCAGCGCTGGCTGCCTGATCGCTACGTCGAGGGAACCTGCCCCTATTGCGGCTTCGACCGGGCGCGCGGCGACCAGTGCGACAACTGCGGCCGCACCTACGACGCGGTGGAACTGAAGAACCCGCGCAGCAAGATCAGCGGCAGCACCCGCATCGAGACCCGCCCCACCGAGCACTTCTTCCTGGACCTGGGCAAGGCCAACGATTTCCTGATCGAGTGGCTCAATCGGCCCGACAAGGCTGACTGGCGGCCCAACGTGATCAACTTCGCGCGCGCCCAGGCTGAAAGTCGCGAGCTGCGCGGCCGGCCCATCACCCGCGACCTGGACTGGGGCATCACCATTCCCGTGTCCGGCTACGACGACAAGCGCATCTACGTCTGGTACGACGCGGTGATCGGCTATCTGTCGGCCACCAAGGAATGGGCGCTCATCACCGGCCAGCCTGAAATCTGGCAGGCCTGGTGGCAGGAAGGGGGCGACGTCGAGAGCTTCTACTTCATCGGCAAGGACAACATCCCCTTCCACGCCATCATCTGGCCGGCCATGCTGCACGCCTACGGCCCCGTGCCCGGCCACGACTGGTGGCTGAAGCTGCCCACGGATATCCCCGCCAATGAATATCTGACCCTGGGCGACTTCAAATTCAGCAGCAGCTTCGGCAATGTGATCAGCATCAACGAGGCGGCCGAACGCTACCAGGTGGACGCCTGGCGCTATGCCCTGACCGCCATGGCGCCGGAGAGCCAGGACAGCGAGTTCACCTGGCAGGAGTTCGTGCGCCGGGTCAACACCGAGCTGGTGGCCAACTGGGGCAACCTGGTCAACCGC
>JAJTXO010000944.1 GCA_021463315.1 Caldilineales bacterium
GCTGCGCCAGCATAGCCCCGACGCGGGCGCGAACTGGACGCCAGCGACCGCTTTGCTGGGCAGCACCGTCTGCATGCACGCCGGCCCCGGCCCCGCGCGCGGCAGCCAGACCACCGGCTCCCTGGTCGCACACCTGCACCCCGACCGGCCTACGCTCTTCGTCACCGGCACGGCCGCGCCCTGCACCTCGATCTTCAAGCCGCTGTGGCTGGATACGCCGCTGCCTGACCTGGGGCCGCCGCCCGCGGGCGTCTACGATCCGCAGACGCTGTTCTGGCGTCACGAACGGCTGCACCGCGCGGTGCTGGCTGACTATCCGGCGCGCCGCGCGGCCTTGACGGCTGAGCGGGATGCGTTGGAGCGGGAGTTCGCGGCCGGCGCGCTGGCTCTTGCTGGCGCGCCAGCCAGCCAGCGGGCCGAGTTCGTGGCCGACTGCTGGGCGCGGGCCGACGCGGCCGAGGATCGCTGGCTGGCGCAGATCAGCGCGCTGCCGCGGCACGGCCGCAATCCATTGCTCTATCGGCGCGCCTGGGCTGGCTTCGACCGGGCCGCAAGGATGCCCGCGGCGTGAGGGGTTTGGATCATGATCATGCTCCCATTGACTAAACCGGAGACTTTCGACCTCTACACCCGGCACGTCTCCCCCGGCAAGGCGGCCTTCTTTCAGGCCGCGGGCATCGACTTCGTCATGGGCCGCCGTGAGGGGCCATTCATCTGGGACCTGGACGGCGCCAGGCGGCTGATCAACTGTCACTGCAACGGCGGGGTCTACAACCTGGGCCATCGCCATCCCGCGCTGGTGCAGACGCTGGTCGACAGCCTGCAAACGCTGGACATCGGCAACCATCACCTGGTCAGCGCGCCGCGCGCGGCGCTGGCCGCGCGGCTGGCCGAGCTGACGGGGCTGCCCTACACCGTCTTCGCCGTGGGCGGCGGCGAGGCCATCGACCTGGCTATCAAGGTCGCGCGCGGGACCACTGGCCGGCAGCAGATCGTCTCGGCCAGCGGCGGCTACCACGGTCACACCGGCTATGCGCTGCACACCGGAGACGACAAGTATTTCGCCCCCTTCGGCCCGCGGCTGCCTGGCTTCGTGCAGGTTCCTTTCGGCGACCTGGACGCGCTGGCGGCCGCGGTGGACCGCACCACCGCGGCCGTGATCCTCGAGACCATCCCCGCCACCCTGGGCATGCCCATCCCGCCGCCCAGCTATCTGGCGCAGGTGCGGGCGCTGTGCGACCAGCGCGGCGCGCTGTTGATCCTGGACGAGATCCAGACCGGCCTGGGCCGCACCGGCCGGCTGTGGGCCTGCGAGCATTTCGGCGTCCAGCCCGACCTGCTGGTGATCGGCAAGGGGCTGTCGGGCGGGCTCTATCCCCTGGCCGCGACCTGTATGAGCTCCCGCTGCGAGGCGATCTTCCACGACGATCCCTTCATTCACATCTCGACCTTTGGCGGCGCGGAGGTGGCCTGCCCGCTGGCGCTGCATGTGCTCGATTTGTCCTCGAATCGAGCCTTTTTGCAGCAGGTGCGCGAGCTGGCTGCTCAGTTCGAGGAAGGTTTCGCCGCGCTGCGCAGCCG
>JAJTXO010000945.1 GCA_021463315.1 Caldilineales bacterium
GGCCTGCCCACCGTCGGCGAGACCGAGCCGCAGCGCATCATGGCCAACGTGCGCCAGGCTATCGGCCCCAACGTGCAACTCTTCTCCTTTGGCGTGGGCTACGACGTGGACACCCTGCTGTTGGACACCATCAGCCAGGAGAACCGCGGCGCCAGCGCCTACGTCCAGCCGGGCCAGGCCATCGACGAGGCGGTCTCGGCCTTTTATCAGAAGATCGCCACCCCGGTGCTGTCGGGTCTGACACTGGAGGTGGACCCGGCCCAGGTAGAGGATCTCTACCCGCACCCGCTGCCCGATCTCTTCTCCGGCAGCCAGTTGGTGCTGGCCGGCCGCTATCGCAACCCTGGCCCGGTGACCGTCACCCTGCGCGGCATGGTCAACGGACAGGAGAAGCGCTACACCTTCGACGAGCTCAGCCTGGCCAGCAGCGGCGGCGAGCCCTTCATCGCCCGGCTGTGGGCCACGCGCAAGATCGGCTATCTGATCAACCAGGTGCGGCTGAGCGGCCCCAACCAGGAGCTGATCGACGAGATCGTGCGGCTGAGCACCACCTACGGCATCGCCACCCCCTACACCTCCTTCTTCGTGCCGGAGCCGGTCTTTGCCGCGGACGCTGGTGGCCCCCTGCCCACCATGCTGCCCGCGCCGGCGGCCGTGGTCGAGATCGAGAAACAGATGGGCGCCACCGCTGCGCAGGAGCTGGCGGCCGCGCCGGCCGCACCCGTGGCCGGCGAAGCGGCGGTGCAGGAGAGCCTGGAGCGCGAGGCGTTGCGCTCGGCCGATGTGGCCGCGTCGGACGCGCCGACCAGTGGCGTGCGTAGCGTGCTGGACAAGGCTTTCGCCTACCAGGCCGGTCTGTGGGTGGACACCAGCTATCGCACCGAGCAGCCCAAGCGAGAGCTGGCCTTTGGCAGCGACGAGTACTTCGCCCTGCTGGCCGACCACCCTGAATGGGCGCCCTACCTGGCGGTCGGCCCCAACCTGATCGTCACCCTGGATGGCGTGGCCTATGTGATCACCGACATGGGGGCGCCGCTGCCCGAAGAGCCCGCGTCGCCAGAGGCGACCAGCGGCGCCGGCGTTGCGCCGCTGGTCGAAGCCACGCCGCCCGCGTCGCTGGCCGAAGGCACGCTGCCCGCGCCGGTGGCCGTGGAGACCGCGCCGACGCCGACCGATCCCGCAGAGCCGGCCGGGCCGAGCAGCTCGCAGCCGCTGTGCGCGGCGCCCCTCTTCGGCGTAGGCCTGCTGCTGTTGCCCGGCGCCTGGGCCTGGCGGCGCCGGCGAGATGTGCCATGACCTGGCGTGCGTCCATTGTCATCCTGAGGCCCGGCGAAGGATCTCACCCTTTGCTTTAGCATGCTTTGCGGGTGTCAGCCTGCGGTTTCAAACGCAGGCGCCGCTGCGCCGCCGCCGATTGAAATCGGCGTCTGGCAATGCTGCGCAAAGCATGCTAAAGCAAGCTCAGTCAGGCACCACAGCTTGCTTTAGCAAGCTTTGCGGGTGTCAGCCTGCGGTTTCAAACGCAGGCGCCGCTGCGCCGCCGCCGATTGAAATCGGCGTCTGGCATGCTGCACAAAAG
>JAJTXO010000946.1 GCA_021463315.1 Caldilineales bacterium
CGCGCGCTGACCACCGGCTTGCCCGCGGCCAGGTACTCGAACAGCTTGAGCGAACTGATGGCCCGCGTCTCGTCGGTGAGGCGATAAGGAATCAAGCAGACGTCGCAGCTCGCGATGAAGGCTGGCGTCTCCTCCACCGGCAACAAACCGAGGAACTGAACGTTGGGCAGCGCCTTCAGCACCCGCAACTGCTCGACGCAGCCCGCGTCCCACTGGCTGCCCGCGAAGACCCATTGCCAATCTGGCCGCGCCTGCGCGATTCCGGCCAACAGCGCCAGATCCAGCCGGCTGCTGATATGTCCGCTGTAGCCCAGGCGGGGCGCGGCCGCGGGCTGCGGGCCGGCCGCGGCCGCCGCGGCTCGGGCGCGCTGGAACGGGTCTGGATCAACGCCGTTGGGGATCAATTCGATGCGCCGGGCCAGGGGCGCCTTGAGCTCCAACAGACGGGGCGCAGTGACGATGGTCAAATCGGCCGCGGCCAGCAGCTCCCGTTCCTCCGCCAGCAGCGCGGCCCGCTGTTCGGCGCTCAGATGGCTGAACGCGGCGTAGTCGTCGGTGATGTGGTAGACCAACAGACTGTGGGCAAAATTGGCGGCTGCCCAACGCCAACGGGCAGGACGATAGAGCCAAAGCACGGGATCGGCGGGAGAGGACTGAACGCTGAAGGCTGAAGGGCCGCCAGGGGAGGAGAGAGAGCCCAGCCGTTGCAGCGCGCAGCGCAGGTGGATGGCCAGCAAGGCATCGCTGGCGCGGTCGAAGAGATCGCCGGTCTCCCGGGTGGGCAGGGTGGCGGGAATGCGGTACAGCCACAGGCCAGGCTGTTCCTGCACCACCGCGGGCCGCCGCGCCTGCTGCCACGAGATGCGGCCGCGTCGCCAGTCCGCCAGGCTAGCGCGTCCCGGCTCAACATACAGCACCCGATGGCGGCCGGCCAGACGGCTGAAGATCTGCTGCCGGTTGCGCCACAGGTCATGCCACGGGTTGGGAGCGAAGACGAGGAAGGGGGACATGGGGCGGAAGTCAGAGGTCAGAAGTCAGAAGTCGGAAGTCAGAAGTCAGAAGTCACCGATCACCGATTACCGATCACCGATCACCGATCACCGATTACCGATCACCGCCCGCCGGTACATCTCGGCGAACTGCTGGCCGATGCCGGGCCAGTTGAACTGCTGCGCCCAGGCCAGGATCGGCGCGCGGTGGCTGGGCCAGTCGATGTGCGCGGCTTGCTGCAGGGCATCGGCCAGGCCGCGGGGATCGGCCGGGTCGTAGAGCAGGCCCAAATAGGGCGCGGCGGCCATCGGTTCGACAAAGGCTGGCAGCGCAGGGGCAATCACCGGCTTGCCGAAGCTCCAGGCCAGCATGGCCGCGCCGCTGGTGGTGATCTGGCGATAGGGCAGCACCACCGCGTCAGCGGCGTTCATCCACCGTTGCACCTCGTGGTCAGGCACGAACTGAGGATGCCAGCGCACGCGCGGGTCGCTGGCGACCTGCTCAGCCAGGCGCGCGGCGTAGTCGGCGGGCCGCGGCCGGCCGGCCACCAGCAGGCGCGCTGCGGGATCGGGCAGGCTGCGGAAGGCG
>JAJTXO010000947.1 GCA_021463315.1 Caldilineales bacterium
AGCGATCAGCGATCAGCGATCAGCGTTCAGCGATCAGCGTTCATCGATCACCGATCAGCGATCAGCGTTCAGCGTTCACCGATCACCGATCACCGATCACCGCGCCTTCGCGCGCGCATAGAGCGCCTCGAAGTTCTCGTAGAGCTGTGGACCGGTGGCCTGGCGCATGCCAGGGATCACGCCAGCCACCGCTTCCCATAGGACGTCGATGCCGCCGAACAGGTCGAAGAACAGATCTTCAGCCACCAGATCATGTTTGACCAGCACGCCGAACAGTTCCATGATGTCGCAGATGTCGGAAAAACGCCGCCATCCCGGGCTGCCGGCTGGATAGCTGCGCTGGAAGGTCTCGTAGTCCGCGGCCTGCAGCTCGCTCAGCACCCACGCCTGCGCCTCGCGCACATGGGGCTGAGTGGCCAGCTCATACAGCTTCAGCAGGGTCGTGACGTCGTCGCAGGGTGCGGCGCTGGTCATGCGGCTACGCTCCCTCGATCTGCCAGCGGTCCACCATGTGGCGTTGCACGGTCAGCTCCTGGCCGGCGTCGGTCAGCAGCAGCGCCGCGCCCAGATCGGACCATTGGACCTTGCCCGTGATCGTGTGGCCGTTGCGCAGCTCCAGGCGAATGGGAGCGTCCTGTTCGACCGCCTCCACCAGGGCTGCGCTCAGCGCCTTGCGCGTCCACTCGACGCGGCTGGTCATCTCTTCCACTGGCACTTCGTAGTAGGCAGCCAGCTTGGCCAGCTCTTCTTCGCTGCCCATGGCCCGATAGCGCTGTTCGATCTGCCGGTAGTCGCCCGCGTTCACACCGGTGGCTTCTTCGATGTGCTGCGGCGTTGGGCCACCTTTGACGGCGCGCAGATAGCGTAGATAGTCGCCTGTGCTCATGACGTCTCATCCTCGGCGGGCGCCGCCACCGCTTCGCTCTCCTCGGCCGGCTTGACCTGGTAGTAGGCGATTGCCAGCTTCTGCACGGTGAGCTCGTTGCCGTCGCTGTTGCTCATGGTCAGGGCATACGGGCTGAAGCCTTGCAGCGTGCCTTCCAGGGTCGATCCGTCGAAGAGGGTGATATGCATGGGCCTGCCGTCCAGTTGGATCTGGGTCAGATAGACCAGCTCATGCTCATCCACCGATTCGGGCAGGTAGGGGCGTTGGCGCTTGCCCTTGGGGCGTTCTGGCTTGCGCTCGGCGATCATCTCTTGGCAGGTGGTCAGCAGGTGCGACGCCTCCCGGCGGTTCAGCATACTCAACGGCTTGCCGGCCAGGCGCAACAGATCATCGCCCGACATGTCGAGCTGCTGCAAGAGAACTTTCAGATGCTCGAGCTGGCTGGGACGGGCGGGCGCCACCTGTGGCCGGCGCTTGAGGCCGCCTGGCTTTTTCAGCGGACGCTCTGTGCGGCGGTCCGGGCGTTCAGGACGATCGGGCCGATCCTGGCGATAGGGTGGGCGCATCGGACGCGGCGCGCCGCGATCGTTGTCGTAGCGGGGCGCGGGCCGGTCGCCATAGCCGCGGTTGTAGTCGCCGCCGCCGTAGCTTCTGTCGCTGCTGCCGTAGCCAGAGCGGCC
>JAJTXO010000948.1 GCA_021463315.1 Caldilineales bacterium
GGGCGCGGCCGGGGTTGTTGGTGGTGGAGCACCGGCTGGGCTTCGTCTGCGCCAATGCAGGCGTGGACCAGTCCAACGTGGCCGGCAGTGACGAGTGGGCGCTGCTGCTGCCGGCCGATCCCGATGCATCGGCGCGGCGGCTGCGGGAAGCGATCGGGGAGAGCAGCGGCGCCGAGGTGGCTGTGATCGTCAGCGACAGCCACGGCCGCGCCTGGCGCTTTGGCACGGTGGGGGTGGCCATCGGCGTGGCTGGCCTGCACCCGCTGAGCGATCTGCGCGGCCAGCCCGATCTGACCGGCCGGCCCTTGCAGATCACCGAGGTGGGCACGGCCGACGAGCTGGCCGCGGCCGCCGGGCTGCTGATGGGCCAGGCGGGCGAGCAACGGCCAGCCGTGCTGGTGCGCGGCGCGACGTTCAAGGCTGGAGAGGGCCGGCTGGGGGAAATCCTGCGGCCGAAGGGGCAAGACCTGTTCCGCTGAGTGCGGGGCAAATTGCGCCTGGGTCGGGCTGGATGTATACTGGCGCCATGCCCCTTTCTGCACCCCACCCTCCCACCACAACAGCCCTCATCACTGGCGCGGCCAGCGGCATCGGCCAGCACTGGGCCGGCGTGCTGGCGGCGCGGCCCGATTTTCGGCTGGCGCTGGCCGACATCGACCAGGCCGGCCTGCACGCTGCCTTCAGCCCCAGCCAGGGTCTGCGCCTGCACCGGCTGGATGTGCGCTCGCCGGACGATTGGCGGGCTGTGGTGGCCGACACGCTGCGCGTCTTTGGCCGCATCGACTACCTGTTCAACATCGCGGGCGGTGGCCGGCCTGGCTTTCTGCTGGAGCAGCCCGCGGCCAACGTGGACTTCGCGATCGATCTCAACCTCAAGGGGCCGCTCTATGGCCTGCGTCTGGTGGGGCAGGTGATGGCCAGCCAGCGCGGCGGCCACATCGTCAACGTGGGATCGCTGGCTGGCATCTCCCCCACGCCGGGCAACGCGCTCTATTCGGCGGCCAAGTCGGGGCTGCGCGCGGCCTCGCTGGCCGCGGCCGTGGAGCTGCGGCCGTACCACGTCTACGTGACGGTCGTCGCGCCCGATGTGGTGGACACCCCGCTGGCCCGCCGCCATTTCGACCACCCGGAAGCCGCCGCGCTGGCCCGCTCCGGCGGCCGCGTCCTCAGCGTGCAAGATGTGGCCGCGGCCTTCTGGCAGGCCATGGCCCAGCGCCCACTGGAGCTCAACCTGCCCCCCAGCCGCGGCTGGCTGGCCAAGCTCAACAATCTCTACCCGCCGCTGATGCTCAGACTGTACGAGCCGCTGAAGCGGCGCGGGCTGAGGCGGATGGGGCGTGAGGCCGGCGCAGTGCGTAACCCGTAACCCGTAACCCGTAACTCGTAACTCGTAACTCGTAACCCGGATTTGAGCGATGCTGTTCTGGGTTTCGGAAATCATGTTATGAGCTATGGATCGGGCGTTGCCGCACCGAGCTACCCATTGTCAGAGACACCGTTCGCGATTCCGGGTTACGAGTTACTCGTTACTCGTTACGTCCTCCGGAATCCCGGACACGACTCCC
>JAJTXO010000949.1 GCA_021463315.1 Caldilineales bacterium
GGGCGTGTTGGTTCGCAGCCAGCCGGTGTTACGTATCCAGTGGTCGCCTCCGGTGCTGGTGTAGAAGGCCACCAGCGCCTCGCATTCGCTCTGTGGGATTTCCGTGACTGCGGTGCAGTCGAAGGTTGCCGGTCCTTGCGCCTGTGCAGGTATGGACAGAGAGGTTGTGTCCATCCCGATCAGGCTGAGAGCCAGCAGCACGCCCATCCCTAGTCGTATCATTCTTTGCTGTAACATGATCCATCTCCTCGTCGTTATTTACTCATTCATCAACGATACCATACAGCCAGTTGAGGCGTCTGCGCCGCAGTGCATGGCGATACGCCCCGCTCGCTGCAGAAGTCGTAGATCACGTAGCCCGCGGCCGACGTCTCGCGCAGAAGCAAGCCGTAGTTCTGGCTGGGATTGTCCACCCAAGCTTGCGCCATCTCCGTGACGTCTATTTCGACCCAGCTTCCGCCGTCGCCCAGTACATCTTCGGTGCTGCCGTTAGCAAGATAATCTGAACCACTTCCCAACCCAGGGACAACCCAGTTCGCTCCCGTCAACCGCTGGGTCCAGGTGGCTTGACTATCCACCCACGGCGCAAGTAGCCGATAGGCGCCCAGCGTCAGGTTGTTGGAGTTGCTTCGCCCCTTGTAGTACAGCCGCAACGTGGCTTCGTCCACGATGGCCTGCGGATCATCACGCCAGTACATGGTGAAAAGACCTCAAACTTGATAGGCCCATGCCTCAACGCAGGATCAACGGCAGCCACAGCCGAGATGGCGTAGCGCTGGCCGTTGGCGTTGCAGTTGCGCTGGGGGTCGCCGTGGGCGTCCATGTGCTGGTGGGCGTCGCGGTAGCCGTCGGCGTTGGGCTGGCCGTTGCGGTCGCAGTAGCGGTTGCAGTCGGCGTGGCCGTTGGCGTCGCAGTCGCGGTCGGTGTTGCCGTCGCCGTGGCGGTCGGGGTGGCCGTGGGCGTGGGCGCGTGGGTCGGCGTGGGCTCCCCACCGCCGCTGGCCACCACCTCAGTGTACTCACTGATCACCCGGTTGGGCTGATAGGCGCACATATCGATGGGGTCGCAGAAGTGCGGCTCGGTGATGGTGCGTACGCGGAAGTAGTAGGGCGTGCTGCGCGGGGGAAGAACCACGCTGTAGGTGCTGGCGGCTTTGTCCGCAGTCTGGCCATGGACGGTGAACGGGCCGCCCGGCGCGACGGCATAGCTGATCTCATAGTAGCCGGTGTGGTTCTGATAGGCAATCGGTGTCCACGAGAGAGTGATCGGCTCGCCGTTGCTGCCGCCCGTCGCTGTAAGATCAGTGGGCGCTATGGTTTGACTGCTATTCCATTCGCCTGAACGGGTCAACGCATTGAAAATGACCCCCCCTCCGCCAAGGACCTGCGCCACCGGAGAAGGCAAGTCGCCGGAGAACATGTTGCAGCTCAGGTTTAACCCCGAGGTATCCGTGAGTTGACCTAACTCGACGGGGATTGGGCCGCTGAGATGGTTGCTGGCGACGGCCAGGTAGCCAACACGAGGTTCTGGATAGCGCCTTGACTCGAATGTGCAGGCGGT
>JAJTXO010000095.1 GCA_021463315.1 Caldilineales bacterium
TGTAGCCGGGATTCGCGGCGAATCCCGGCTACAGCCTCGACTCCAGAACTGATAGCTGCTAGAAAACCAGGTCGGGGTCAGGGCCGCGCGCGCGGTCGCCGGCGAAGACGCGCACATCCTGGCGGGGGTAGGGCACCACGATGCCGTGGATCACAAAGGCATCGCGCACCATCTGATGCAGATCGCTGCGCACCTGAAACAACTGGCTGAAGTCGGCCACATAGCCAAAGGCCAGCACCTGCACGCTGTGCGGGTCCAGCGCGGTGATCCAGGCGCGCGGCTGCGGCGTCTCCAGGATCAACGGATGGCTTTGAATCGTGGTCAGCAGCACCTGTTCGACCAGCGACAGGTCCGAATCGAAGGCCACGCTGATATCCAGCCGCACGCGCGTGATACGATCGGAGTAGGTGAGCGCCAGCACGCTGCGGGTCATCAGCTCCTTGTTGGGCACCACGATCTCGGCGCTGTCGGGGGTTTGCAGCACGGTGGCCCGCAGCAGCACCTTGGTCACCGAGCCGCGCGTGCCGTCCAGCTCGATCACGTCGCCGGGGCGCACGATGCGCTCGAAGACCAACACGATGCCGCTGACGAAGTTGGCGAACAGCTCCTGCAGGCCAAAGCCCAGGCCGACCACCAGACCGCCGGCGATCCAGCCTAGCGCGCTGAGCTCGATGCCCAAGACGCCGATGGCGACCAGAACGCCCAGGGCGATCACGCTGTAGCGGGCCACGCTGCTGACGGTGTTGGCCACGTCGGCCTCCACCTCGCCGCGGATCATCATGTTCAGCAGCGCCTTGCGCACCGCGCCGCCCACCAGAACAGCCGCCAGGATGACGATCATCCCATCCAGCAGCGCGCCCAGGTTGAGCACGATATCGCCCAGGCGCAGCAGAGAGATCTCCCCCAGGCCCAGCGTTGAGAAGAGCAGGTTGCGGGCGATCAGGAGGATCAGAATCAGCACGATCGGGCGCAGCAGCTCCGCGGCAAAGCGTTCCGACTGGTCTTTGGGCAGCGCCTTCAGCACCAGTTGCACCAACAACCGATAGACGAAGAGCAGCCAGAAGATCGGCAGCATGCCCTCGATCAAGCCGCTGGGCCAGCCGTTGCTGGCATACCAGCCGATGGCGCGATAGATGAACAGCAGCAGCAGCGCAGGAAAGAGGATGAAGTCGATCGCCCGCAGCCAGCGCACGATCCGGCCACGCCACCCAGCGGACGGAGCCGCCGCGTCCGTGTCCGGCGCGTGTTGAACGCCTGCTGCAATCTTCGGCGTGGACCACAGACGCAGCAGCCTGCGCAGCACCCGCGGCGCCAGGGCGGTCAGCAGCAGAATCACGACCACGGTGACGACCTGGCGCTGGACGGCGGGACGCTGGGCCATGACCCACAGCAGGGCAAGCTGCTCCCCCAGACGGTCGAACAAGACGGAGAAATCAAGGAACATGGCGGGTTGCTCCTAGGGAAGGCGTCCGACGGGGGCCGGCGGCGTAGGACTCGGCGCGTCGCCCTCTGTTGGGGTTTCGTCGGCCGGCGGCGTTCCGCCGGCCGGCGGCGTCTCGTCGGCCGGGGCGCTGGCTGGCGCTGGCAGCGGCGCTGGTTCCGGGATGGGCACGATGATCTCGTAGCGTTCGGCCTCGGCCGCCAGTTGCTCGTACATCTCGGCGACGGCCGCGGCTGGGGCGCGCCCCTCCTGCAACACCTGACGATAGGCCTGATCGCCCAACTGAAACACCATTTCGAGCCACGGTGTGCGCTGCAAGAGGGCGCTGGTCTGGAGCTGCACGGCCATGCGGGTGGCGTCGGGATAGGCGCCCAGGCGCACGCCGCTGTTGGCCGGCAACACCCCGTGCCGCTCCAGCAGCTCGGTCTGGGCCGCGACGCTGATCGCGTAGTTCAGGAAGCGGGCCGCCAGCGGGGCCTGCTCGGCCGAGAGCGCGGCCGGGACCATCAGCCCATCGACCACCGTCAGGGGACGCCCCGGCCCGGCCGGGCCCTGCGGCATCAGCGCTACGGCCAGCTTGTCCTCGCCCAGGCGATCGGCCAGCTCATCGAACTCGTTGGAGATGCCGACGTAGTAGGCGCTGCGGCCGCTCAGAAAGAGTTGGCGCACTTCGCTGCGCGCCGGCGTGGTGCGAATGCCAAAGCGCTGGCCCGATTCCTGCAGCCAGGCCAGCCAACCGGTCAAGGCCGTAGGCGACAGGGCAAACTGTCCTTCCGGGCCGAAGAGCTGGCCGCCAAACGCGCCAACGCCCCAGAAGCCCCAGGCAAAGCTGCCATCCAGCACCACGGGCGCGCCGGTTTGCGCTTGGGCGCGCAGATCGGCCAGGGTGCCGGCCGGATCGCGCACCAGCTCCCGGTTGTGATACAGCAGTTGCAAGTCGACCACCACCGGCGCGCCATAGAGCTCGTTGGCGCTGCGCATGGCCAGCACCGTGATCGGCCGCATCTGCTGCATCAGCGCCGGGTCCAGCAGCTCCGTGATCGGCACAATCATCCCGGTCTCAGCCAGCGTGGGCAGGTCCAGGTGAGGCAGGAAGAGCAAGTCCGCGTCGCTGGCCGCCAGGGCTGTTTCGATCTGCTCGGCGTTGGACGCCACGTCGTCCAGCGGATCGTGCAGCAGAACGCTGCGGATCGTCACCGAGACCTCTGGGCAGAGGGAGGTGAAGCCATTGGCCAGGGTGCGCAGAATCAGATGCTGGCGAGCCGAACTGTCGGCCAACAGCGTCAACTGGCCGCTGGCGTCGCAGACCTCGCTGGCCGTCTCTCCCCCTGGAAAGCCAAACTGGTCGATGAGGGTCGCCTGCGCGCTGGCCGCGGCCTCGCTGGCCGCGGCCAGCCCGCCCATGGTGCGATTGAAGGCCTCGGCCAGCACCGCGTGGGCTTCCTGGATCAGCGTCTCGCTGGAATAGGGGATGGAAGTGCGGGCCTGGGCGATCACTGCGGCGATGTGCGGGTAGAGCCCCTCGGAGATGCGCGTCTGGCCGTTGGCCGGGGCCAGGCTGGCCTCGCGCATCAGCGCGGCCTGCTGATCGCTGCCGGTGATGAAGCGCACCAGCTCCAGCGAGTGTTGGATCTGGCGCTCGGAGGAAAGCGCGTTGATCAGCAGCGCCGTGGTGGTCAAGGGGGGCCCCGCGCTGCCGCCAGGGCCGGCTGGCAGCGGCGCCACGCCCAGATCGGCGTCCAATGCGGCGCTCAGCGCACTCAGCTCATCGGAGCGGCCGATGTAATAGGGGATATCTCCCTCCAGAAAGCGGTTGCGCAAGGCATCGCTGTTGTCGTCCAGAATGAACCCTGGGGTGTCGCGCACCTGCTCTGCCCAGGCCAGCCAGTTGGCGATGCCCGCGGTGGTGTCCTGGGGATTGCCCTGGCTGTCGAAGAGCTCCACGCCGAAGGCGCGGGCGCTCCAGACCATCTCCAAAAACTGGCTGTTCAGCAAGATGCGCTGGCCGCCGTTGACAGCCTCCATCAGTTGGTCGAGGGTTGAGGGGGGCTGATCGGCCAGGGCGCGGTTGTAGTAGAGCACCTGGGTGGCCACGGCCATGGGCTGGCCGTAGAGCTGGCCGTCGATCTGCAGCGTGCGCAGGGCGACGCTCAGGTAGCGCGCCAGGTCGTCGGCGCTCAGGCGTTGGTCCAGCGGCAGAATCGTTTCGCTGGCCACCAGCTCGCGCAGACCGGTGCTGCTGGTGAGCAGCAAATTCGGACCGAGGCCCGAGCGGGTCGCGCGCAGGAACTGGGCATCCATGTCCGCGCCCTGGGCCTGCACGATGACCTCCCGCTCAGGGTTGGCGCGGCGGTAGCGGTCGATGACGTTTTCCAAGGCCGCGGCCTCCTGCTCCGGCAGATTGTGCCAGAGCAGAACGGCGTTGCGCGGCGACGGCTTGCTGCCCGCGCCGGCCCGCGCGCCGGTGCAGGATGTCAGGAGCAGCGAGCAACAGAGGACGACAACCAGGCCAGCCAGCGGCCACGATCTGCGCGCCGCCGGCTGGGGAGCGACTGGCTTCATAGAGTGATCTCCTCGATCGGGCATTCAGGGAGATGGCTGAGCGGCAAAGCGCCATCTGCGGATACGATCTTACATCACCCGGCGCAAATGCAGAAATGGGGGAGATGGTCGGTGTGTTGGCCGCTAGCCGTCTTCCGTTCGAACGCCTGTGAGGGTGCGCAGGACGGGCGTCGCGCGCTGCGACCGGCATCTTGAGCGCCTGGCTGGTTTGCGCCGAATTTGCACTGCACAAAAAAACAGTTTGACACGCTCCTAGGCTTATGTTATCATTGGCAACGACATTTTCCCCTTTGCCGTTCGTAGCAGATGCTGAACCTGCTGCCTCCGCGGGCGAGGGGGGTCCCGACAGATCCAACGGGGTTCTTCCATTTCCAAGTGCATACGTCATTCGATTGAGGCATCGCCGAGGTACTTCATCCGTGTCCCAGGCCGATCTCGAAATCTCCCTCTTTCATCGCAGCGCCAACGACTATGGCGTGACTTTGCGCTTTCGCCACCCCGCCGCTGGGCAGGACAAGTCCACCAGCGGCTTGTTGGCGTTGGACGAAGCCGCGTTGCTCCAGCGCCAGCACGATCCGACCGCGTACGGTGAGTTGCTGGCCGTGCAGCTTTTCGCCGGGGAGGGCGTGCGCAGTTTCCTGGACCAGGCGCTGGCCGTGGCTGCCAGCCAACAGACGCCGCTGCATCTGCGCCTGTTCATTCACCCTGACGCCGCAGCGCTGCACAGCCTGCGCTGGGAGACGCTGCGCCTGCCCGGCCGCGCCACGCCGCTGGCCGTGGGCGACAGAGTGCGCTTCTCGCGCTACCTGGACAGCGCCGGCTGGCGGCCGGCGCACACGGTCGAGCGCGACGCGCTGCGGGCGCTGGTGGCCGTCGCCAGCCCGGACGTGCGCGGCACGACCCTGGCCGAGGTGCGCACCGAAGACGAGTTGGCGGCAGCGCGCGCCGGCCTGGGCGATATCCCATCGATTGAGTTAGCCGGCCGCGGCCAGGTCACGTCGAACAACCTGCTGGCGCGCCTGCGCGACGGCTGCGACATCCTCTACCTGGTCGCCCACGGCGCGCTCGTGGAGGGTGAACCGCAGATCCTGCTGGAAGCGGCGGACGGGGGCCGCGCCTGGACATCTGGCCGCGAGCTGGCCGCGCGGCTGGGCGAGCTGGCGCAGCCGCCCAGTCTGGTGGTGCTGGCCTCCTGCCAGAGCGCGGGCACGGGCGGCGCAGACCGCGAAAGCCCGGACGGGGGCGCGTTGGCCGGGCTGGGACCGCGGCTGGCCGCGGCCGGCGTGCCGGCCGTGGTGGCCATGCAGGGCAACGTCAGCATGGCGACGACCGCGGCCTTCATGCCCGTTTTTCTGCGCGAGCTGCGCCGCGATGGACAGGTGGATCGGGCCATGGCCGTCGCCCGCGGCGCGGTGCGCGAGCGATCCGACTGGTGGATGCCGGTGTTGTATTCGCGGCTGGAGGATGGGCGGGTGTTTGATTTGGCGGCGATGCTCCCTCCGCCGACTTGCCCCTACCCCGGCATGGTGCCCTTCCGCGCCGGGGATGCCCGCTTCTTCTACGGCCGCGAGGATGAAGTCCAGCAGATGATGGACCACCTGCGACATCAGCGCTTGCTGTTGGTGATCGGCCCCTCCGGCTCCGGCAAGTCGTCGTTGATCGCCGCCGGACTGCTGCCGCGGCTGGAGAAAAGCACCTACTTCGCGCCGGATTTCTGGCTGGTGCGCACCATGCGGCCGCTCGACCATCCCGCAACCGCGCTGGCTGCCTGTTTGGAGGGGGACGTCAGCCAACCGGAACAAGCTGTGGCGGCGCTGTTGGCCGCGCACGCCCCTGCTCAGCGCCTGCTGCTGGTTATCGACCAGTTCGAGGAGGTCTTCAGCCTGGCCGACAAAGCCGAACGCCAGCAGTTCATGGCAGCCTTGCAGGTCTTGCGCCGCAGCCAGCCATGCGCGTTGGTCATCGCACTGCGGGCCGACTTCTATCCCGACCTGATGAACTGCGAGCTGTGGCCGGTTGATCCTGGCCAACGGCTGGACGTCGCCGTTCTGCGCGGCGGCGCGCTGCGCCAGGCGATCCGCCAACCGGCGGCCGACGTCGAGGTTGAGATCAACGAGGCGCTGATCGAGCGTCTGCTGGCTGACGCCGCCGGCGAGCCGGGCGCGCTACCCATGCTGCAAGAGACATTGGTGCTGCTGTGGGAACGCATGCGCCGGCGCCAGATCACGCTCGGCGACTACGAACAGTTGGGCGAGGGGGAGCGCAGCGGCCTGGCAGTGGCCGTGGCGCGCAAGGCCGACGCCACGGTGGCCGAGCTCACCCCTGCCGAGCAATTGATCGCCCAGCGCATCTTTCTGCGGCTGATCCAATTCGGCGAAGGACGCAGAGACACGCGACGCCAACTGCCGGCCGCCGACCTGCGCAGCGCCGCCGAGGACGATCAGGCTTTCGAGCGGACACTGGAGCATCTGGCCCGCAATCGACTGCTGACCACCAGCGGCGAGGAAGGTGGCGGCCGCCGCGTGGATATCGCCCACGAAGCGCTGATCACGGGCTGGCCGCGGCTGCATGGATGGCTGCGTGAACGAAAGGATGCTGAGGTAACGCGTCGCCGGCTAGAGGAAAAGGCCAAGGAATGGGTGCGGCTGGGGCGCGGCGAAGGAGGATTGCTGGACAAGACGGAGTTAACTGAAGCGGAAGCATGGTTCGCTAGTTCAGAAGCAAAAACTGTAGGAATCAGCGACCATTTGCGACAGTTGGTTGAGTACAGTCGAAAGACGATCAATCCAGGTTGGCACAAATCCGGGACGTTTGCGATAATTGTTGGCAGTGTTGCGATCGTGTCACTTGCGGCACTGTTGCCACTGGTAACTATTGGTCTGCCGTGGCACCTACGACTGGCGCTGTTTGGGACTGCTGCCGTGCTTATGGGAGTCCTGTTATGGTTGACCGGTTTCTTGCGACTGAATGATCCATATCGAATCCAACGATTATCTCAAACGCTGGCAAGACGTCGATTGATTCGGATACCGTTTTTTGCATTGGCGCTGTTCAGTATCTTCGTCTGGACTAGGTTCGGCGTTCACGCAGCCGCCATAACTAATTACTGCACAAGTCAAGGATACTCCGATGACTTTGGAGAAGTGGTGAGTGTTGCAATGCACTCTGATGATCTGGATCCCTACTATTTAAAGCTGGCCCGCGACGAGGTAAACAAACACCCTGACGTTGCCGCCTGGATGATGCCATCGACAGATGTCAGTCGCTGTGCCAGGTTCTTTCGATACTTCGTGGAATTGGAGCGCGACAATCCACCAGGAGGCAATGAAATAGGTTTTGCAGCACAAGTTCGGGAAGGGCCCCGCGGTGTGTCCTCCCGCGAGCGGGTGATTCGTGCACAAGTACAGTGCGATATGTTCGCCGAGATCGGACAGAAGATTCTTGTTCATCTGCCTGTCACGCCATTGCAGGCTCTAGCCGAACAAGAATTCAGGCCACAAATCACCAGTTGCCAAGCGTTTATGAGAAACGAAGAGGGTTTCGCTGAGCTTCAGCAAGGTAATCTTGAGGTGGCCGCTGCTTTTTTGCAGGAGGCTGTCACGCTGGAGCCGAGTTTCGCCGTAGCACACAACAATTTTGGACTCGTATTCCTGAGGCAAGCCAACTATCATCAGGCTCGGACTGAGTTTCTGCAGGCGACCAAGCTACAACCATCAAATGGGATATTCCTTCTCAACCTCGGTATTGCATGTTATCGACTTGATGACTTTCCGTGCGGAGAAGAATCATATGAACGCGCGCTTTCAGCAGAGTCGTTACGTCCAACAGCTCCACATGTCATTTTGGAGGCCTATAACAACCTGGGGGTATTATTTCGTGAGCAAGGAAAGCTAGTCGAAGCAGAGAATGCCTTCAGTCGAGCGGCCTCGTATTTGCCAAGCTTGCCAAATGAGGATGATCGGCGATGGTATAGAATGATACTCGAGAAGAACACCGGCATTTTGAGGTATCGAGAAAGGAGATGGCAAGATGCAATAGAAACACTCGGCAATGCAAGGATCTTGGACACGGATGAACTCTGGGCCGAGGAAATCACCTACTACCTGGCGTTGAGTTACGAGGGTGATGAAGATAACCGTCGAGCGTGTGGAGTCTGGCTTGAGTATGACATGACTCCATCGAGTGGTTTGTTTAGGGAGGCTGAACGACGAAAAGACTCTGTCACTCACACTACGATGCTTGGCTGTTCACCAAACGCTCCATAACTTGTTCCAGAGGACGATTAGTTCGCTTTCGGTTACTCGTAACGCACCTTGTTAGGTAGCCTGTGGAATCCTGTATGAGAACACGTTCCGCACGTCGCATCGCGATCAATGTGAGCGATGTATTGCTGTACCTATGGGGTCGCTCCCGTGATTCGCAATTCTAAGGAGAAACATCATGCCACCCAATCGCTGTACATGGAACTGGACCCAAGAGACCTGGGCGTCCTTTTGCGCCCGTCGTCCCGATTGCCCAGGATGTACCTCATCTCGTCCCGTCGCTTCGGCGGGACCCGGCGGGACAACGGTCACCATTGCTGGCGCACCAACTGGTACGGGAGGCGTTCAAATGCCAGTGCCTCCTGAACAGCTTCGTCTAAACACCGATGGCGAATGGACCATCCTCACTCCGGAAGAGGTGGGGCAGATTGAGCACAACCTCACCAAATTCGAGACAACGCTTCCCGAAGATCCATTGAGTAGGAATATGGCACTTTCAGGATTCTACGGCACTCACGGCTTGGAACTCAAGCGCATCGAAGCACTTGGCAGCGCCCTCATTGCGACGACCGAGCACCCAAACCCACAAATCGCCGTGGAACTATCTGGTGCTCTCGAGAAAGCCGGTTTCGCAGAGGCAGCCCTCCAAACCTGGGCTGCGCTGCCCATGATGATCGACCGAACTGACCCCGACGCTGGATGGTTGTTGAGCAATGCCATGCGCAATCGTGGACGAATACTCGATGGTCTCGATCAATCCATTGAGGCGAATATCGCATTAGCGACTGCAGAACTTGTGGATAACCTGGCTGGAGTCGCTTTGCCCTGAGTTGCTCCACACATGGGCCAGTCCCTTGAGAACTGGCCCATGTGTGCTCAGATTCTCGCATTACATACATCCTCTTTCATCAAGTTGTGTTGAGATTTGGGGCTATTGCGCGTCATGCATAACCCTAGCGGCTAGCGTACAGCACCCCCCAGAGCGATGCCGGCCCCAGTGGGCCAGACCATGGCCCCCAGGTCGCCATCTGCTTCGGTCCCGACCAGTACTCAACGCGGCAGATGCAGCTCCAACGCAACCCAATAGCGCCGCATCTGCATCAGCGCGGGCCGGTTCATGCGCAGCAATGCGACCGTGGCGCGACCGACGGGCGTCAGTCCGATCAGCGTGGCGCCGTCTTCGCTCCACGCGAAATGATCATGCCAGGTTTGAGCCAACGGATGAGAGAGTGGCGTTTCCTCCCCGCTGGCCGGATCTGGCGCCGTCTGCCTGACGCCTTTCCGTCGGTTGCAGGTCGGACATCAAGGAGTTTCAGTAGGTCACGATTCTCACGCAAAGGCGCCAAGACCGCCAAGGATTTCTGATCTTTGCGGCCTTTGCGCCTTGGCGTGAGACCAAAATCGTGACGTACTGAGTTTCGTCATAGGCCGCAGGCTGGATCGCACCCTCGTCATCGACATCGAAGCCACTGCCGGCGGACAACCGCCGCCGGGACAGGGCAGCGCAATCGGCGAGGCCGGGCTGCGCCGGCCGGGCGCCAGCAGGCCAATTTCGTCCAGCCGGCTTGTCCTCCGTGCATATTTGCAGTACAATTGCAAATATGCACGGAGGTTA
>JAJTXO010000950.1 GCA_021463315.1 Caldilineales bacterium
ATACAATCGACAGGACTGGCAGTCCTCCGAGGACTGCCAGTCCTTGAGCTTATACAGGAATGACTCTATGCAGTTTCCGCGCTTTGCCAAATTCGCCTGGCCGGCTGCAGACAGAAAGGATTTTGCGATGCGACACGTGGAAAAGCACCGCATGTCCCGCATGTTGGGAAAGACATCTGAAGTCTCGCTCCCGGCTTTTTGAGCCGCCACCCCGCGCTTGAGTTGCGGCACGGCAGGTGTTGGGTTACAATTGCGCCACACCTTGAACTCCATGACAGTTGACCTGGCCATGATCAACGCCACCAGGAAACCGAGCGCGCGCGAATCGTCAAAATCCCATGACACAACCACCCATCACCACGCTTTTCACCGATATCGGCGGCGTCCTGGGCGCCAACGGATGGGATCGCGGCGCGCGCCGGCGCGCGGCGGACCTCTTCGAGCTGGACTACGCCGAGCTGGACGAGCGGCATCACCTGACCTTCGACACCTACGAGGAGGGCAAGCTGAGCCTGGACGACTACCTGGACCGGGTCATCTTCTACCAGACGCGGCCCTTCACGCGCCAGCACTTCCGTGATTTCATGGTCGCCCAGTCGCAGCCCTATCCCGACATGCTGGCGCTGATCCGCGACCTGAAGGCGCGGCATGGTCTCAAGGTGGTGGTGGTCAGCAACGAGGGCCGCGAGCTGGCAGTTCACCGGGTCGAGGCGTTTGGGCTGAGGTCTTTCGTCGACTGTTTCATCTTCTCCTCCTTCGTCCACTTCCGCAAGCCCGATCCCGACATCTTCCGCCTGGCGCTGGACGTGGCCCAGACGCCGGCCGGGCAGGTGTTCTACATCGACGACCGAGCGATGTTCGTGGAGGTCGCGCAGGGTCTGGGCATCCAGGGCCTCCACCACACCGGGTACGCCACCACGGTCGCGGCCCTGGCGAGGCTTGGGCTTTCGCTGACAGATCCAACCGAAGAGATGCACCATGGCTGAACAACGCTACGACATTGGAATGGTGGGCCTGGGCGTCATGGGACGCAACCTGGTTCTTAACATGGTTGATCGCGGCTACCGCGTGGCCGGCTACGACAGAAACCTGAGCCAGGTGCAGGCTCTGCGCCAGGAGGCGACCGGCCAGGCGCAGGGCGTCGAGACCGTGGCGGAGTTTCTCGACCTGCTGGCCGCGCCCCGCACCATCATGCTGCTGGTTCCGGCCGGCCCGCCGGTCGATGCCGTTATCCGGGATCTCCTGCCCCACCTGGCGGCCGGCGACCTGATCATCGACGGCGGCAACTCGCACTTCAAGGACACCGACCTGCGGGCCAAGGCTCTGGCCGAACAGGGCTTCCACTACCTGGGCGTCGGCATCTCCGGGGGCGAGCACGGCGCGCGCTTTGGGCCCAGCCTGATGCCGGGCGGGCCGCCGGATGCCTACCAGCGGGTGCGCCCCATCCTCGAAGCTGTGGCCGCGCAGGTCGACGACGCGCCCTGCTGCGCCTACCTGGGGCCCGGTTCGGCCGGCCACTACGTCAAAATGGTGCATAACGGCATCGAGTATGGG
>JAJTXO010000951.1 GCA_021463315.1 Caldilineales bacterium
ACGATCCAATTGACCCCGCGTATCGCAGCGTAGACCCCGATGGTGATGGTGCGCTGAACCTGCTCGATGGCATGCGCAGGCTGGGCGATGACGGGAATTCGTTCCAACACGGCATAGGGCGTGCGGGCAATGTCCAGGTGCGCCTCGGCGATGGCGTCGACCGTCGCCGCGACGGCCTCCTGCACCAGGTCTACCGCGCCGCGCATCTGTCGCAAAACGTGTGGCTCCATGGGTTACTCCTGTGGCGCACCGCTGCACCACGCGCTGATCTGCTCATAGACTTCCCAATTGCGGGTCAACTGGAGGTGGTGAACTCGAGGCAACAGGTGAACCTGGCTGGCTGGCTGTGCCGGCCGGCTATTGGCAGCCATCGCACCTGGCACGCGAACCAGGCCATCGCCAAAGAACAGCGTCGCGAACTGCTGTTGGTCGCCGGTGAGCGTGCCGGCCACCAGGAAATGTTCGGCAGCCGCCAGCCACGGCACGTCATGCTGGGCTGGGCCATCTGGCTCCAGCAGCGTGCCGAAGCGCAGATCTTTCACCCCCTGGCTGCGTCGATGGAGGAAACGGCCGATGATTCGGGTGACGGGGTTGGGCACGGCCTGCAACGTCGTCGTCGTCGCGTGGGCCAGACGTTCCAGATCAGCGCCGTCGTGGGGTGTGCCCAGGTAGAACACCCGCGACACCTTGGATGTCCAGGCCAGTTGGCGCTGTTCGCCGTAGTAGCAGGCGCTGCGCAGCACCAGCCCGCCCATGCTGTGGCCGATCAACAGCAGGTCCTCCACCGGCGCGGGGTAGGCGGCCAGCAGTTCGTCCAGCAGAACCGCCAGACGCTGGCCGTTGGCGCCCACCGGCAGCCCGGTGTTGTAGCGCAGGTAGAGGGGCAGGTAGCCGTGCTCGGCGTGCAACAGGGCGCCGTAGGAGGTGTTGCGCGTCGGGTCGGCTGGGTCGGGAAAAGTCCAAACGCCCTCATGGCCAGCCAGGCCGTGAACCAAAACGCAGACCTTGCCAGTCGGCTGCGGATGCACCCGCAGCAAATCGGCGCGGCTCGGCGACAGCGGCCGGTTGCGGTGGTAGAAGGCCATGTCGATGGCCAGGCCATTCTGCCGCTCACGCAGATAGTCGCCGAAAAAACCGTTGACAATGCTCACCGCCGAAGTCGCCCAAGCCTGGGCCGCGCCGGCTGGCGGATGGGGATCCTCTGCCAAGTAGCGTCTCCTGGTGGAACGAGTGGTGATGCCAAACAGACAAGATGGCATTCTACGCCAGCGAGGACGATCTGTCCAGCGGGTTGGCCCGCCGGGCGATGACGGCCCGCTGGGCGATGGTCGCGCGCTGGGCGATGCAGGCCCGCCGGGCGATGCAATCGCCCGGCTACCAGGTGGAAGCCCCTGCGGGGCTGGCGCGCGTGCGCCTCCGCAGGCCCGCAGGGCCTTGCACCTGGTAGCCGGATCGTTTACGATCCGGCGGGGGTGCTGGGCATGACGGCCCGCTGGGCGATGCAGGCCCGCCGGGCGATGCAATCGCCCGGCTACCAGGTGGAAGCCCCTCCG
>JAJTXO010000952.1 GCA_021463315.1 Caldilineales bacterium
AGGTCGAGGCCAACCTGGCCAACGGCAAGGTGCGCCTGGTCTTCGTCGCCGACCAGACCTCCAAGGAACTGCGCCGGTTGGTGGAGTTCCTCAACGATAAGCTGATGGACGTGGAAGTGCTGGCCGTGGAGATCAAGCAGTATCAGGGCATGGCGCACACCGCCCTGGTGCCGCGAGTGGTCGGGTTGACCGAGGCCGCGCGCAGCCGCAAGACCGCACCCGCAGCCAAAAAGGGAGCCATGACCGAGACCATGTTCATGGAAGCTTGCGAACCGCCGGCGGCGGTGTTCTATGAGCATGTGCTTGCCCTGGCGAAACAGCGAGGTTTCGTCATAGACTGGACTACCAATGGATTTGCCGTGCGCGTTGCCTTTTCGCCATCAGGAAACCCTGCAGGTTTCGTTTATGGAGCGCCAAATGGCAGTTTCGAGTTCTATTTCGGCTACTTGAACCTGGATGCGAAGGCCGCCCTCGCTTTGCGTAAGCAACTTCTGAGCTTTGGCGTATTTCGTGAAGCTGGACAGAAGACTCTTCGGGCCACCGTCGCCCCCGAAACGATCCCCCAGCTCAAAGCGGCCTACGATCTCATTCTGGACGAGGTTGGCCGGATGCGTCAGGGCGATGCATGACCTGGCCGGCAACGAAGGCCGGTCTCACGCCAAGGCGCAAAGAGCGCAAAGAGCGATGCCGCCAACGCTTTGCCGGCCCCTGGCCGCGCGTATTATGACCATCCGGGAGTTTCTCGATGCCTGACGCGCAACCGAAAACGCCCGTAGCGCGCAACACGGTGCAGTGCAGCATCTGCGGCTGCCAGTCGCCGCTGTTCACCTTCTTTGTGCTGGACAAGGAGGGCAACTGGCCCTGTCCGCGCTGCCAGGTCCTGGCCCAATGGCAGCAGGGGAACGTCGCCGCCGCGCAAGACCTGCTGCGCCGCGCCGGACGGCTTGACCCCAGCAGCGGCACCGCCCCGCGCATCCAGGCGCAGATCGCGACGGCCGTTAGGGCGCCTGGCCAGGGTAGAGCAATGTGGCTACAGCCCAGTCACCCAATCACCCAATCATCCCGGAGGCACCATCATGACCTCACCCCATGACCTGCGCGCGCAACTGGAAGCAGCGGTCATCGCCGACCTGCTGGGCCCGGCCGGCGGCCCAGAGGAGATCGTCGACGAACGCACGGTGCGCGACCGCTACCTGGTGGGCAAGCTGGGACCTAAGGGCCAGACCTTGCAGCCGGACGAGGACGACCCGCTGACCAGCGACGACCTGGAGGGCGACCTGGACGAGGGCGGCGTAGACGGCGAGGATGGCGTGGCCGAGGCCCGCCTGCCGGCCGCGGTGGCCGTCTCCATGCAGCCATCCTCCCTGGGCCTAAGCTTTGTTGTGCAGGGCGCGGCCGAGAGCTTGCAGGTCACGGCCCGTTGGGGCCGCTACGAGCGGGTGCGCATCGAGGAGGACGCCTATCGCAACAAGGACGGCGCGCTGCGCCTGGTCTGGCGGCGCATCCCGGTCGACGCCGTCTCGCCGCCCATCCCACTGCGCGCCGGCAAG
>JAJTXO010000953.1 GCA_021463315.1 Caldilineales bacterium
GTTACGTGTCACGCATCCGTAATCGCGGCAAGCAGTGCTCGCTTCCGGGTTCCGGGTTACGGGTCACGCATCCATAATCGCGGCAAGCAGTGCTCACTTCCGGGTTACGTGTTACGAGTTACGTGTTACGTGTCACGCATCCGTAATCGCGGCAAGCAGTGCTCACTTCCGGGTTACGTATTACGAGTTACGTGTTACTGACGGTTCAGTCCAGCCCCGCGTCGCTGCGCAAGGCCTCGGCCTTGTCAATGCGCTCCCAGGGGGCGTCGATGTCGTTGCGGCCGAAGTGGCCGTAGGAGGCCGTGTTGCGATAGATCGGCCGGCGCAGGTCCAGATCGCGGATGATAGCCGCGGGCCGCAGGTCGAAGTGCTCCTGGATCAGCTCGATGATGCGCTGGTCGGAGATCTTGCCGGTGCCGAAGGTTTCGACGCTGACCGACAGCGGCCGGGCCACGCCGATGGCATAGCTGATCTGCAGCTCCATGCGGTCGGCCAGGCCGGCGGCCACGCAGTTCTTGGCCACGTAGCGGGCCATGTACGCGCCTGAGCGGTCGACCTTTGTCGGATCCTTGCCGCTGAACGCGCCGCCGCCATGGCGAGCGATGCCGCCGTAGGTGTCGACAATGATCTTGCGGCCGGTGAGGCCGGCGTCGCCCATGGGGCCGCCGATGACGAAGCGGCCGGTGGGGTTGACGTAGACCTTGGTTTGATCGTCCAGCAGGCCGTTGGGCACCACGTACTTGATCACGCGCTCGATCAGGTCAGCCTTGATTTTGTGCTGATCCACGTCGGGGGAGTGCTGGGTGGAGATGACGATGGTGTCCACCCGCTTGGGCTTGCCGTGGTTGTACTCCACCGTCACCTGGCTCTTGCCGTCGGGGCGCAGGTAAGGCAGGGTGCCATCCTTGCGCACGTGGGTCAGCCGCTTGGCCAGCCGGTGAGCCAGATGGATGGGCAGCGGCATCAGCTCCACCGTCTCGTCGCAGGCAAAGCCTACCATCATCCCCTGGTCGCCCGCGCCGGTAGCCTCGATCTGCTCGTCGGTCATCTCGCCGGCCTTGTGCTCCAGCGCCTCGTCCACGCCCAGGGCGATGTCCGTAGACTGCTCCTTGAGCGAGACGATCACGCCGCAGGTCTCGGCGTCGAAGCCGTACTTGCCGCGGGTGTAGCCGATATCGGTGACCACATCGCGCACCAGCGAGCCGATGTCCACATAGGTGCTGGTGGTGATCTCGCCCATCACCAGCACCAGGCCGGTGGTTACAGCGGTCTCGCAGGCCACGCGCGCATCAGGATCCTCCTTGATGATCGCGTCCAACACGGCGTCGCTGATCTGGTCGCACATCTTGTCGGGATGGCCTTCCGTCACCGACTCGGAGGTGTAAAACAGCTTGGGGGCCGTCATAAATGTGTTGCTCATGGCTCAATTCTCCTTGATTTGTTGAAAGGTATCATCTCAAAAAACCGGGGTCGAGACTTCCGAAGTCTGCGCAGGTTTGTTCAAAACGAGCTCACAGTCCATAAGACTTCGGAAGTCTTCCCCAA
>JAJTXO010000954.1 GCA_021463315.1 Caldilineales bacterium
TCCCATTCGGACGAACTCTGGGCCCTACGCGACGTCTCCTTCGAGGCCTGTCCTGAAGGTCGCCGAAGGATCCAGCGCGGCGAGGTAGTCGGCACACCTACACTTGCGTCAGGTGCCAGTGTCCCTTCGACCAGGCTCAGGACAAGCATCGGCCGCAACGGCGCGGGGAAGAGCACCTTGCTCAAGATCCTCTCGCGCAGCCGAGCCCACCAGCAGCCGGGCCGAGTCGCTGCTGGCGGTGGGATGCAGCGTTTCACACGCAGTTGCCGTCGGTGTATAATGATGCCGCTTGACCGTCGTCTTCATTCACTACACCCAGAGAATCGAGCGTGAGGTGTAAGTCATGCGACCGTTAGTGCTGGAAATGCCAGTTGATGTTGCAGATGCCCTACGGGTACCCCAACCCGAGCAGCAGGGCAGGCTCAGGCAGGAGCTGGCCGTTCGCCTTTATCAGAAAGGAATGCTCTCCCTTGGTAAGGCGCGTGAACTTGCCGGAATGAGCAAATGGGCGTTTCATGTGCTGTTGGGCGCTGAAGGAATCACGCGTACTTACGACAGCGAAGATTTGGCCGAGGACCTGTCCACCCTGGAGATGCTATCTTGAAGGCAGTCTCCAACTCCTCTGTGCTGATCAGTCTGAGCATCATCGGCCAGCTTGATCTGTTGCATAGAAGGTTTCCTGATGGGGTCCTCATTCCTGCTGCCGTATGGCATGAAGTAGTCGAAAGCGCACAAGGGCGTTCTGGAGCCAAGCAAGTAGCGGCGGCCCGTTGGATTGAAGTTGTGAGCATCGCCGATGCCGATCTCGTCACTATGCTTGAGGCAAGCTTGGATACCGGTGAAGCTGAAGCTATCGTCCTGGCTCGAGAACAAAACCTATCGCTAGTGTTGCTCGATGAAAAGGATGCACGAAAGGCCGCCAAGAGGCTTGGCCTCTCAGTGTTAGGCGCCGTCGGTATCTTGATCTGGGCCAAACGAGCAGGGATCATCGCTAACTTACGCTCTCAATTGGATGCGCTGCAACAGGAGGGTGGGTTCCGCTTGAGCAGAGCGCTATATCTCGAAGCGCTAGCTGCGGTCGGCGAGCACGAGTAGCCTCATGACCGACATCGCCATCCGCGTCGGCAACCTATCCAAGCTCTACCCCGCGCGTTCGCTTGGGGCAGGCCACATCGGCGCGCTGCAGCAGCGTCACGACACCACTTCGCCAAGCCTCAGTGCAAGCCTGCGCGACGCGCTGACGGGCATTTTGCCACGGATTTCACAGATTTCACGGATCAGGGGTCGGGAAAATCCGTCTAATCCGAGCAATCCGTGGCAGGCTCCGGGTTCTTCCGACGACCTCTGGGCGCTGAAGGACGTCTCCTTCGATGCCTGTCCTGAGGGTCGCCGAAGGATCCAGCGCGGCGAGGTGGCCAGGCCGGCTGTGTATTGCAGGTGGGGGATGTGGCATTTCAGAAGAAGCGCTGATCGTGGTAGAATGTGGATGAATCACAACTGACAGCATGAGGTACGAGTTATGACCACAACATTGTCGATATCT
>JAJTXO010000955.1 GCA_021463315.1 Caldilineales bacterium
CGTGCTGTCAGACTCAAAGCCAGGGATTGGAAATCCCCTGGCTGAAAGCACAAAGCGGCCTCAGCCGCTGGGAAAGTGGTTCCCAGGCCCTGAGGGGCCTTCGTGCTGTCAGACTCAAAGCCAGGGATTGGAAATCCCCTGGCTGAAAGCACAAAGCGGCCTCAGCCGCTGGGAAAGTGGCTCCCAGGCCCTGAAGGGCCTTCGTGCTGTCAACCGGAGAATTCCATTCTCCGGAGCTCAAAGCCAGGGATTGGAAATCCCCTGGCTGAAAACACAAAGCGGCCTCAGCCGCTGGGAAAGTGGTTTCCAGGCCCTGAGGGGCCTTCGTGCTGTCAGCCGGAGAATTCCATTCTCCGGACGCGGCCAGGCAAGAGGACATTCATGACACGTTACGGAACCATCATCGGCACGGGACGCTATGTCCCGGAGGCCATCCACACCAACGAGATGCTCAAGGCGCAGGTCAGCGCGGCCAACCCCGATCTGGCCAAGGTGGTCGATGCCTTCCAGGACAGCTCCGGCATCCGCGCCCGCCGGCTGGCCCCGCGCGAGTGGGCCGCGTCGGACATCGCCGTGCGGGCCGCGCAGGCCGCGCTGGACAAGGCCGGCATCAGCGCCGACCAGGTGGACATGATCTTGCTGGGCACCGACACGCCGGACTACATCACCCCGGCCACCTCCACCGTGGTGCAGCACAAGCTGGGCGCGGTCAACGCCGGGACCTACGACATCGGCTGCGCCTGCGCCTCCTTTCCCACCGGCGTCGCCACCGCTGCCGGCCTGCTGGCTACCAGCCCGTGGATGCGCTATGTGCTGGTGATCGGCGTCTACATGATGAGCAAGCTGGCCGATCCAGCCGATGTGACCTCCTTCTTCTACAGCGACGGCGCGGGCGCGGCTGTGCTGGCAGCCGACGACAAGCCCGGCTTCCTCTCCTCCGCCTATCTGGCCGACGGCGCGTACCATGCCCATTGGGGCATCTACAGCGGCGGCAGCTACGAGCCGGCTACGGTCGAGTCGGTGCAGGCCGGCCGGGCGAATGTCCGCCTGCTCCAGCGCTACCCGCCCGACGTCAACCACATCAACTGGCCCAAGATCGCCCGCCTGCTGGCCGAGCGGGGCGGCTTCGGCGTGCAGGAGATCGATCTGGTGATCTTCACCCAGGTGCGGCTGCCGTCGATCCATCTGGTGATGGCGGATCTGGGGCTGCCGCTGGAGAAGACGCATTGGGTCATGGAGGAGTGGGGCTACACCGGCTCCGCCTGCATCGGCATGGCCCTGGATGACGCTATCGAGCAGGGCAAGGCCAAGTCAGGCGATCTGGTGGCCCTGGTCGGCTCCGGCGTCGGCTACAACTACGCCGGCGCGGCGTTGCGGATGCCGTGAATGCGCAGGACTGACAGTGCTGGTCTACACGTCAACTGTCTTAAGCGCGTTGAAGTACGTCTGCCTGCCGAGCAGCACTGTCAGTCCTTTGTCAACGCGCAGGACTGACAGTGCTGGTCTACACGTCAACTGTCTTAAGCGCGTTGAAGTACGTCT
>JAJTXO010000956.1 GCA_021463315.1 Caldilineales bacterium
GCCGGCGGCGTGGTGCTGGCGTTGGTAGTAGGCATCGTGGCTGTTTTCTTCGCCTCGCCCCATCCCGATGGCCTGGAGCGGGTGGCCGAGGATGCTGGCTTCCTGCAGGCAGCCCTGGATGCTCCCTTCCAGGTCATCCCCGACTATGTCGCGCCGGGTATCGCCAACGAAACCCTGGCCGGCGTGATTGCTGTGGTGCTGGGCACGTTGCTGCTCTTCGCTGTCGGCTATGGCATTGCCCGCGGCCTGCGTCGCCGCAGCGCGCAGTTGGTTGAGCAAGTAGCAGATAGCAAGTAGCAGATAGCAAGTAGCAGATAGCAAGTAGCACGTAGCAGCCTGCAACCTTCGTCCATGCATATCGATCTCTTCGATCAGTTTCAGGGTGGCGCTAGCCCGATCCACCGGCTGGATCCGCGGGTTAAGCTGCTGGGCGCGCTGGGTTTCATCCTGGCGACCGCGTTGACCCCCGATGGCGCGTGGCTGGCCTTTGCTGCCCTGGCCGCGCTGTGGCTGGCGCTGGCTTTGCTGTCGGATCTGCCGCTGAGGCTGCTGCTGCGGCGGGGGCTGGTGGCGCTGCCCTTTGCCGCGGCCGCGGTGACGGTGTTGTTCACCCTGCCCGGCCAGGCGCTGCTGACCGTTCAGCTTCCGCTGACCGGCTGGCAGCTCAGCATTTCCGATGCCGGGCTGATCCGCTTCGTGACCATCCTGCTCAAGAGCTGGCTGTCGGTGTCGATGGCGATCTTGCTGACGGCCACCACGGCCTTTCCCGACCTGCTGCGGGCCATGCGAGGCATTGGCATTCCTGCGGTGCTGGTGGGCGTGATCGCCTTCATGTACCGCTACATCTTCGTGCTGGCCGACGAGGCGTTGACCCTGCTGCGGGCGCGCGAGGCGCGCTCGGCCGCGGGGCCAGCCGGGCAGAGGACCGGCGGCGCGCTGTTCTGGCGGGCCAAAGTCGTCGGCGGCATGGTGGGCAGCCTTTTTGTGCGCTCCCTGGCCCGCAGCGAGCGGGTCTACCAGGCTATGGCCAGCCGTGGCTATGCCGGCGAGCTGCGCTGGCTGGACAGGCCCAAGGCGCGGCCGCTGGATCTGGTCTGGCTGGCGGCGCTGTTGCTGGTGCTCCTGTTGATCCAGCTCTGGGCGCGGCTTGTTGCGTGACGGCGTCCATCGGAGCTTACACAGAGAGCACAGAGAAACACAGAAAGCACAGAGAAACACAGAGAGCACAGAGAAACACAGAGAGCGCAGAGAAACACAGAGAGCACAGAGAAACACAGAGAAACACAGAGAAACACAGAGAGCGCAGAGAAACACAGAGAGCACAGAGAAACACAGAGAGCACAGAAAAGAAGCAGAGAAATGGAGTGGTCAACAAGGTTGTGCAGCCATTACATTGATCTCAAGGGCGTCCCGCCCGGCTGTGACGGCGACTCACACACGCACTGATCTCAAGGGCGTCTCGCCCGGCTGTGGCGGACGACTCACGCCTGACTCGGCGGGACGCCTTGAGATCAGCCGATGCATGCACTGATCTCAAGG
>JAJTXO010000957.1 GCA_021463315.1 Caldilineales bacterium
GGGCTTCGGCCCGGAGCACCACGGGCCGATCGAGTTCGTCCCCGGCGTGCGCTACGATCTGCTGGCCCAGGCCATGGGCAGCCCCGTGCCCAGATAGCCCATCTGCACCGAATAGAGGAAGCTGTCGGGCTGCAAGATCGGGTTGAAGGCCACCCCCCACAGCACCGTGTTGCCGCCGTCCAGCACCGTCACCGCATCCTGGCTGAAGAACTGGCCGACCATCATCACCATCTGCCCCGGGTTGACGCCGCGGCCGCTGCTGGCGGTCAGGTAGGCCATGCCCCCTTGCAGCGTGGCGGCCGACAGCTCGCGGTAGCGGGCCAGGCCAGGCATGGCGTCGCGGGCGGGGGTCATCTGCTGCACGGCAGCCAGCAGCGCGGCCAGCGCCGCGCGCGCGTCGGCCACAATGGCCACGTCCACCGGCCGGTTGAGCCCAATGGAGAGCGGATCCACGTCGATCTGGATCGTCTTCTGCCGCGCGGGGTCGCCCCAGGCCGGCGGCATGCCCCAGCCGTCGTACTCGCCCAGCCGCGCGCCCACCACCAGCACCACATCGGCCGCGTTGCGCGCCATCATGCTGGCCTGCATGTCAAAGATATGAAAATAGTGGGGATGATCCTCGGGCACGATGCCCCGCGCGCCCAGGCTGCTGCCCATGCCGGCCGCCAGGTGATCGCCCAGCGCCACCAGCTCGGCCGAGCCGCCAGCCCACAGCGCGCCCTTGCCCGCGTAGATGAAGGGGCGCTCGGCCGCGGCCAGCAGCTCGGCCGCCTGGCGAATCAGCGCCGGATCGCCCGCGCCCAGGTTGAGCACGCGATTGTTGGCCGCTGGGGTCAGGCGCAGCTTGCTGGCGTCGATCTTCTGCGCCAACAGTTCATCGGGGATGGCCAGAAAGGCGGGGCCGGGCCGGCCAGTCGTCGCGGCCCGCACGGCCGCGCGCACCATCTCCGGCACGCGCTCCGGCCGGCTGATCAGCGCGCTGTACTTCGTCACTGGCTGGGCCATGGCCACCAGGTCAGTGGCCTGCCAGGCGCCGCCGCGCTCAGGGTTGTTGACCGCCGCGCGCCGCGTGCAGGCGATGCCGATCACCGGGTGGCCCTCGCCGTAGGCGCTGCTCAGGCCGGCGATCAGATTGGCGCCGCCCGGCCCTGGATTGCCCAGCGCCGCGGCCGGCCTGTGGGCCAGCCGCGTGTAGCCCTCGGCGATATGCACCGCGGCCTCCTCGTGATGCGCGTTGACGTAGCGCACGCCGCAGCGCTCGGCATGAACGACAAAGGGAATATGCGCGCCGTCGATGATGCCGACGATCAGATCGATACCTTCGGCCTGCAAGGAGTGCATGAGTAGTTCGCCAACGGTGATTTCGGACATGGGGGGGGAAGCTCCGTGGGTGTAGGGGGGACGTAACGAGTAACGAGTAACTCGTAACCCGGATAGGTGGGAGTCGTGTCCGGGATTCCGGAGGACGTAACGAGTAACGAGTAACTCGTAACCCGGATAGGTGGGAGTCGTGTCCGGGATTCCGGAGGACGTAACG
>JAJTXO010000958.1 GCA_021463315.1 Caldilineales bacterium
CTCCCGTCACTCTCAGAGTCAAGGCGACCTTGCAGGAAGTTCTATTCGGTTGTTAAAATGCCATCGGTGACACGCGTCGGTTGTATCCCGTATGTCACGCATTACGCATTACGCATCTCTAAGCAATTCGCAACCCGGAGACGCCTCGCACCATTCCAGGTTACGAATTACGAGTTACGAGTTTCGCATCCCGATCACGGAGCAATAATGTCTGGACTAGGCGACGTTGTAAAAGGCACTGTGCAGATCGCAGAGGCGATGGGCGTCACGCTCAAGCAACTGACGAAGAAGCCGGTGACCGTGGAATATCCTGATGAGCCGATCGCGATGTTTCCGCGCTATCGCGGCCGCCACATGCTGCGCCGGTACGACAATGGCTTGGAGCGCTGCATCGGCTGCTCTTTGTGTGAGGCGGCCTGCCCCACCGGCGCGATCTATGTGGACGCGGCCGAGAACGACCCGGCCAACCCGCATTCGCCCGGCGAACGCTACGCCGTGACCTACGAGGTCAACTTCATGCGCTGCATCTTCTGCGGCGACTGCGAGGAGGCCTGCCCCGTGGAGGCGGTCGTGCTGACCCAGTCGATTCCCCTGCCCGAACGGGATCGACGCAGCCTGATCATGGTCAAAGAGCAATTGCTTGAGCCACCCGAGGCGAATATCGCCATCAGACCGGAAGCTTGAGGCGGTGTTCGGCAGAGGTCAGAAGTCAGAGGTCAGAAGTCAGAAGTCAGAAGTCAGAAGTCAGAAGTCAGAAGTCACCGACCACCGATCACCGATTACCGATCACCGATAACCGATTACCGATCACCGACCACCGACCACCGACCACCGATCACCGATTACCGATCACCGATCACCATCCGAAACACGTCCCATGCAACTATTCCTCTTCATTGTCCTGGCCGCGGCGGCTATTGCTGGCGCTCTTGGCGTGGTGTTGAGCAAAAAGCCGGTCTACAGCGCGCTGGCGCTGCTGTTGAACTTCGTCGTGCTGGCCGCGCTGTTCATTACCCTGCACGCTCAATTCCTGGCCGTGGTGCAGATCATCGTCTACGCTGGCGCGATCGTGGTGCTCTTCTTGTTCGTGATCATGCTGATCGGCGGCGACCTGCCTGGCCTTGCGCTGCAGCCACGCGGCCGCATGGTGGCGGCCGGCGTTGCCGCGATCGCGGGCGTTCTGGCCTTGGCCGGCCTGGTTTACGTGGCGGCGGCCGGCAGCCTCGCGGCGGTGAGCGGCGCCGTGCCGGGCAGCGGCAGCGTCCAGGCCATCGGCGAGGCGCTGTTCACCACCTACCTGCTGCCCTTCGAGCTGGCGTCGGTGCTGCTGCTGGTAGCCATGATCGGCGCGGTCGTGCTGGCGCGCAAGGCAGGGAATCGTAACTCGTAACGAGTAACTCGTAACTCGGAATGGTGCGAATCGTGCGCAGGTATGTTTAGGCGTAACTCGTAACGAGTAACTCGAAACTCGGAATGGTGCGAATCGTGCGCAGGTATGTTTAGGCGTAACTCGTAACGAGTAACTCGT
>JAJTXO010000959.1 GCA_021463315.1 Caldilineales bacterium
GGTTACGAACAATCCACAACCCAGAAAAGCAGTCCGCGATTCCGGGTTACGGATTACGGGTTACGGATTACGAACAATCCACAACCCAGAAAAGCAGTCCGCGATTCCGGGTTACGGATTACGGGTTACGGATTACGAACAAACCGCAACCCAGAAAAGCAGTCCGCGATTCCGGGTTACGGGTTACGAGTTACGGGTTACTACCGCAGATCGCGGCCAAAGGGGAAGAGCGCCAGCGGGATCAGCTTGATGTGCTGCACGGCGAAGGGGATGCCGATGATGGTGATGGCCAGCAGCGCGCCCGAGGCCAGGTGAGCCAGGGCGATCTCCCAGCCGAAGAGCACCAGCCAGAGCACGTTGAAGACCACGCGCAGACAGCCGTTGGCATGGGGGATCTCCACCACTTCCTTGCCGAAGGGGGCGAAGGTGGCCATGCCCAGCTTGATGGCCTGGACGCCGAAGGGGATGCCGATGATGGTCAGACACATCAGCAGCCCGCCGATGATGTAGCCCAGACCGGCGATAAAGCCACCGAAGATCAGCCAGAGAATGTTGCCAAGTAATCTCATTTTTGTTCCTCTGTTGGTATCATCTCAATAGATTGGGGAAGACTTCCGAAGTCTTATGGACTGTGAGTTCGTTTTGAACAAACCTGCGCAGACTTCGGAAGTCTCGAGATTGGTTTTTTGAGATGATACCTTTGTTGGTTGTAATGCAGTCGTTTGATTGCTCGCTCGTAGTGCTATACGTGTTGGCGGCGGATGGGTTTCACGCGCGACCGCCGGCAGCGCATTCACGGCGCCGGGCGTGCGCTGAGCCGGACGCGCCTGAAGATGGTCCTGCGCAGCCCCCAACTGTCGGCATAGCGCACATGGTTGATCCAGCCTTGCACGCTGGCGTCCAGCTCGGCGAAAGGGATGCAGCCCTCCCCCCCCAGGGTGTGGATCGATGTGGTGGCGGCGGTTGGAAGCGGCGACCTATGAAGGTTAGAAAATGATCCGGCAGCAATAGCTGTTTGCGGCGAGTCGTCCCACATGCGAGGTCGCCGGGGGATAAATCCCCCGGCTATCCAACGGCGCCCCGTCAACGGGGCTAAAAACGTGCCTGGCACGCGTTAGCCCGTTTCAACGGGCGCTGTTTTGTAGCCGGGGAACTTCATTCCCCGGCGGGACCGCATGTGGACGAGCTCCACTCGATTGCCGGCGTCGAAACGGCGGCCAACATTGCTGGAACCGGGCTGGCGCGGGCGGCCAGCCGGCCGTGCAGGCCCCGTGGCCTGCACCAGAGAAGGGACGGAAGGACATGGGCGCACCCCACAACCACCACCCGAAACCCGTCGTTGTTGTTACGGTTATGCGGGTTGTTCCTGTTGCGGAAGGCGGAGGCGGCGTTCTCATGATGGTTGTTCCACGAGCCGCCCCGCAAGACGCTCCCGGGCTGCCTGACCCGTTATCCACAGGCGATACCAGCATATTCCGATCACGTCATAGCGCAAGCGACTCGCGCGCCATGGGCGCGCGTCCGCGC
>JAJTXO010000096.1 GCA_021463315.1 Caldilineales bacterium
TCGTCGGATGCTCGTTCATCGTCGTCCTCTCTTCTGCGCGCGGCGCAGGATCAGATTATCGACCACCACGGCCGCCAGGATCAGCAAACCCTGCAGCGCCAGTTGCCAGAAGGGGGAGATGCGCAACAAAGGCAGCGAGTTATCGATCGTGCCCAGCAGCAGCGCGCCCAGCAGCACGCCGGGCACCGTGCCCACGCCGCCGCTGATGCTGACGCCGCCCACCACCGAGGCCGCCACCGTCTGCAGCTCGAAACCCAGCGCGGTGTTGGTCTGCGCGGACTCGAAGCGGGAGACCCAGAGCACCGCCGCCAGGCCGCTGGCCAGGCCGCTCAGCACGTAGACCAGGAAGAGGATGCGCTGACGGCGGATGCCGGCCATCTGCGCGGCCTCAGCATTGCTGCCCACGGCATAGATGTTGCGCCCGGTGCGGGTGTAGTTGAGGAAGTAGTAGACCGCCGCCGCGAAGAGAATGGCGATGATCACCATGTTGGGCAGCCCCAGCGGCGCACCCTTGGAAAGCTGCTTGAAGGCGGCCGGCAGCTCGAAGGAGTTGATCCAGGTGCCCTGGCTGTAGAAGAAGACCAGGCCGCGGTAGATGCTCAGCGTGCCCAGGGTGGCAATGATAGGGGGCACCCGGCCATAGCTGATGATCAGGCCGTTGAACGCACCCAGCGCCGCGCCCAGCGCCATGCCCAGCGGCAGCGCGCCGATCACCGGAAACTCAGGGCTGGCCTTGAAGACAAAGGCCACCATCATCGCCACCAGGCCGATCATCGAACCCACCGACAGATCGATCCCCTTGGTGATGATCACCATGGTCTGAGCCAGAGCCACGATGGAGAGAATCGAGATGTTGAGCAGAATATCGCGGAAGTTGTTGAGGGTCAGAAAGGCCGGCGCGCGCAGCGTCACCAGCAGCGCCAGCGCCAGAATGAAGATGACGATGCCGGCCTCGCGGTAGCGCGCCATCAACGCCAACACACTGCTGCCGCGGCGAGGGGAGGCGGGTTGAGTGCTCATGCGGTCTCTCCTGCGGCCACGGTCTGGGTTGCGGCGGCCATGATCTTCTCCTGGGTGGCCTCGGCACGCGTGAACTGCCCTGTGACGCGGCCCTCGCGCATCACCAGGATGCGATCGCTCATGCCCAGCACCTCGGGCAGCTCCGATGAAATCATCAGGATCGCCAGCCCCTGGCCGGCCAGCTCGCTCATCAGGGCGTGAATCGCAGCCTTGGTGCCCACGTCGATGCCGCGCGTCGGCTCGTCCAGGATCAGGATGCGCGGCTGGGTGGAGAGCCACTTGGCCAGCACCACCTTCTGCTGATTGCCGCCGGAGAGCTCGCGCGCCCGCTGCCAGATGTTGTTGGCCCGCACCTCCATCTGCTGGGCGGCGGCGAAGGTGGCGTCGCGCTCCTGCTTGGGGCGCAGCCAGCCGCGGCGGGCATAGGCGCCCAGCATGGGCAGGCTGATGTTGGCGACGATGTTCATGGGCGGGATCAGGCCGTGCAGTTGCCGATCCTCCGGCGCCAGCGCCAGGCCCAGATCGATGGCCTGCTGCGGAGAGCCGATGGTGACCGCCTTGCCATCGATCTCGATGCGGCCGCTGGTTGGCGGCTCGACGCCAAAGATCGCGCGCGCTACGTCGGTGCGGCCCGCGCCCACCAGCCCAGCCATGCCCAGAATCTCGCCCCGGCGCAGCTCGAAGCTGACATCCTCGAAGATGCCCTCGCTGGACAGGTGCTCGACCTTGAGCGCCACCTCGCCAATGGCGACCTCTTTTTTGGGGAAGAGATTGGTGATGGGCCGGCCCACCATCAGGCGGATCAGCTCATCGCGACTGACCTCAGCCAGCGGGCGGGTGTCCACATAGGCGCCGTCGCGCAGCACCGTCACCCGATCGGCGATCTCGAACAGCTCCTCCAGACGGTGGGAGATGAAGACGATGGCCGTGCCTTGCTCGCGCAGCCGCCGCACCAGTCGAAACAGATCGGCCACCTCGCCCAGGGTCAGCGAGGAGGTCGGCTCGTCCATGATCAAAATGCGGGCATCGATGGAGAGCGCGCGGGCGATCTCCACCATCTGCTGCTGGGCGATGCTGAGGTTGCGCGCCTTTTGCTTCAGATCCAGGTGCATGCCCAGCGCGGAGAGCAGCTTGTCCGCCTCCGCGTAGAGGGTGCGCCAGTCCAGCCGGCCGCCGGCCCCGGTGGGCTGACGCCCCACGAAGATGTTCTCGGCCACGTTCAGATCGGGGAAAAGGCTGAGCTCCTGGTAGATGGCCGCGATGCCGGCCTGCAAGGAGGCGAGCGGATCGCTGAAGGTGACCGGCTGGCCGTGCAGGTAGATCTGGCCGCCATCCGGCTGGTGTACGCCGGTCATCACCTTGACCAGAGTGGACTTGCCGGCGCCGTTCTCGCCCAGCAGGGCATGCACCTCGCCCGGCCGCAGGCCGAACGACACCTGGTGTAGCACTTCGACGCCGGAGAAACGCTTGGTGATCTGCTCCAGCGCCAGGATATGTTCGCTCATCGCTGCTCTCGGCTCAAGTCGCTGCCTGACAGATCGTCAGGGAAATGCCGGCCTGCTGGATCGCCTGCGCCCATTCGGGGGTGATGCCCGGATCGGTGTACAGCCGGCTGATTTGTTCGATGCGGGCGAAGGGGGTGAGGTCCTCGCGGCCCAGCTTGCTGGAGTCGATCAAGGCCACCACCTGGCGGGTAGAATCCAGGGCGGCGCGCTTCAACTGCGCTTCTTCGATCAGGCTCTCGGTCATGCCGCGCGCCAGGCTGAAGCCGCTGCACGAGACAAAGGCCTTCTGCGTGTGCAGGTCACGGATGATCTGCTGGCTGAGCAGGCCGGTGACCGAAGAGCCGTCCTCGCTGAGGATGCCGCCGATCAGGATCACGGTGTTGGTGGGGTTCTGCGCCAGGAGACGGGCTACGTCCAGCCCGTTGGTCACCACCCGCAGCCGGTTGCATCTCTGCAGAGCCAGGGCCAGACAATAGGCCGTGCTGCTGGCGTCCAGCAGGATCGAATCGCCCTCTTCGACCAGCTCGGCCGCGGCATGGGCAATCAGCCGTTTCTCGGCGGTCTGTTCCTGGCTGCGCGTGTGGAATGAGACGTTGTGGAAGCCATTTTGGCTGCGCAGAAGTGCGCCGCCATGCACCCGCGTCACCCGACCTTCGGCCTCCAGCGCGTTCAGATCGTTGCGCACCGTGCCTTCGGAGACGTTGAGCAAATGCGCCAACTCCGGCACGCGCAGACCGGGCTGTCTGCGCAGATAATCGAGGACTGACTGGCGGCGTTCGTGGGAGATCAAGGGGAGGCTCCGTGGCAAATCTGGGGAAATTTAACGAAACCAACGATAGAATAATAACATATTTGTTGAATTTTGTCAATAGTCAATTTTTTCGACAAATCCTGTGGGTGATCTTTTGGGCGTGTTCAAAACAGGTTGAGCCTGCGTAGGACGATTTGGAAAATCGTCCTACGCAGGCTCAACCTGTAATGAGTTGATCAGCGCCGGTCGAGTAGCGGGTTGAGGGTGCGCATTTCACATGAGGGCGGCCAAATCCAGCGTATCGAGACCAAGCGGCTGGTGTGCACAGTCCACTCCGGTCTCGATACGGCTGGAGGAACCAGCCTACTCGACCTGCGCTGGCCGGCTCGGTCCTGGCAAACCAGATGATTGGGGAAGACTTCCGAAGTCTTATGGACCAGACTTCGGAAGTCTAGACCCCGCTGGAACGGATTGAAGAGCATCCTGCGAGCACCGGAAGAGAGATCACTGCGCGTGGGCGCTCGTTTTCGATACAATGCAAAGCGTGGTACAATGTCCAGCAGGCGCGGCCCAGGGACGCGCCGCCCACTTCACATTGAGCATCCAAGGCGAAGGACCATGAGCAATACACGACGACCTGTGTTCCTGGCGTTGATAGCGCTGCTGCTGTTCGGGCTGGCCGCGCTGCCAGCCCTTGCCAGCCCTGCCCGCCAGACGGGATCGACGCCCCCCACCGGCAGCGACTGGGCGCGCATCCAGCGAGCGGGAAAGATCGTGGTCGGCACGGCCGCGGACTATGAGCCCTTCGAGTTCTATGCCAGCAACTATCAGTTGGACGGCTTCGACATCGCCCTGATGAAAGAGATAGGCGCACGGCTGGGGATCGAGGTGGTGTTCAAGGACTTCGCCTTCGACGGGCTGTTGGACGCTCTGCGCCTGGGGCAGGTGGACGCCGCCATGGCCGCCATCTCGGTCACGCCGGACCGCGACCAGGTCGTTGACTTCACCAACCTCTACTACATCGGCGAGGACGCCGCGCTGGCCCGCGCGGACTATCGGGGTGCTGTGCGTTCGGCCACCGACCTGGTCGGCAAGCGGATCGGCGTCCAGCGCGGGTCCACCTACCAGGCTTGGGTGCAGCAAAACCTGGTGGACGCCGGCCTGATTCCCCAGGCTGATCTGGCAACCTTCCAGGACACCACCTCGATGGTGCGCGATCTGCGCAACGGCGAAATCGCCGTCGCCTTGCTGGGCAAGCTGCCCGCCCAAACGCTGGACAGGCGCTTCGACGACCTCAAGGTCGTGGGCGAGGGGTTCAACCATCAGCGCTTCGCCATCGCGACCCGCGCCGACTCGACGCTGATCGACCCACTGAACGAAGCGCTCTTGCAGACCCAGAAGGACGGCGCCTTCGCCCAGTTGGCCGCGCTCTATCTGGGGGTGGGCACGACAGCCCCGCCCACCGGCGGCGGTGGAACCGTGACCCCAACGCCGGCCCCGACGCCCACGGCAACGCCCGGCCCGCCCCCCTGCATCTTCGGCATGGCCTATGTGGCCGATCTGAACTACGACGACAGGAACATGAAAGCGCCGCCGGTGATGGCGCCCGGCCAGCAGTTCACCAAGCGCTGGCGGCTGCGCAACAGCGGCACCTGCGCCTGGGAGCCCGATTACCAGCTCAGCTTCCTGAAGGGCAATCGCGCCGGCGCGGACATGGGCGGCTCGGCCGTCGATGTCGGCCAGCGGGTAGAGCCAGGGCAGACGGTGGACATCGCCGCGAATCTGCGCGCGCCGGCCACCTATGGCGTCTACCAAGGCTTCTGGAAGATGCGCGACAACACGGGGCGCTCCTTCGGCGAGGTCGTTTGGGTTGGCATCCAGGTGCCTGACCCCAATCCGCCGCCGCCTCCGCCGCCGCCGCCGCCGGCCGGCATCAACCCCAACCTGCGCGCCGACTCTAGCTGGATCAACGCGGGCCAATGCACCACCGTTCGCTGGGACGTGGACAACGTCAATGCGGTCTTCTTCATCGACGGCGGCAGCCAGCAGGGCGTGGGCGGCCACGACGCGCGCAGCGTCTGTCCACCGGCCACCACAACCTATGTGCTGCGGGTTTTCGACCGCAACAACAAGGCCACCGACTTCCCCATCACCATCAACGTTCAGGGCGCGGCGCCCGGACCCAGCATCAACTTCTGGGTCGACAACGCCACCATCAACGCCGGCCAATGCACAACGCTGCGCTGGGACGTGCAGAACGTGAACGCGGTCTTTCTGAACGATCAGGGCGTGGCTGGCCAGAGCACGCAGCAGGTTTGCCCCGGCTCGACCACCACCTACACCCTGCGCGTGGTGCGCCGGGACGGCGGCCAGGAGACGCGCCAGGTGACCGTAGCCGTGGTGAACCAGCAGCCTGGGCCCACCATCAACGCCTTCACCGTCAACACCAACCAGATCCAGGTCGGCCAGTGCGTACGCTTGAGTTGGAGCACCGGCAACGCCTCCAGCGTCAATCTGTCGCGCGGCGGCATCGTTCTGCTGAACAACTGGAATGCCAACAGCCAAATGGACGATTGCCCGGAACGGCCCGGCCTGCACGAATACCAACTGGATGCCTTCGGCAATGGCCAGACCTCGCAGCGTCTGACCGTGAACGTCAATCCGAACTAGCTGCATCATCGCATCTCGATTTTCGAGACAAGGTTCACCACTTCAACCAAAAAGGAGAGTAACAACATGGCTTTCACCTTACCTGCACTGTCTTACGCCTTCGATGCGCTGGAACCGCACATCGACGCGCGCACCATGCAGATCCACCACGACAAGCACCATGCGGCCTACGTCAACAACGCCAACGCCGCGCTGGCCAACTACCCTGAGCTGCAGAGCAAGAGCGTCTGGGAGCTGCTGGCCGATCTGGACAGCGTGCCGGCCGACATCCGCATGGCTGTGCGCAACAACGGCGGCGGCCACGCCAATCACAGCATGTTCTGGGCCTCCATGAGCCCCAACGGCAGCGGCGCACCCAGCGGCAAGCTGGCCGAGGAGATCGTGGCCGCGTTTGGCTCGTTCGACGCCTTCAAGGAGCAGTTCAACAAGGCTGGCATGACCCGCTTTGGCTCCGGCTGGGCGTGGTTGGTGATGAACTCGGCCGGCGCGTTGAGCGTCGTCAGCACCGCCAACCAGGACAATCCGATCTCCGATGGCCTGGTGCCGCTGCTGGGCGTCGATGTCTGGGAGCACGCCTACTACCTGAAGTACCAGAACCTGCGCGGCGACTATCTGGCCGCCTGGTGGAACACGGTCAATTGGGTCTATGTCGAGAACACCTATGCGGCGGCGGCGGTTTCCGTCGGCGCGGCCAAGGCTGTTTCCTGGGCCAAGGGCAAGTGGACCGAGATCGGCGATATGCTGTTTGGCCGGGGCTAAACCCCTGTTCGATCCCACGCAGCCTTGACAGAACCAACACGCCACTCAGTCTGTTCCAGTGGCGTGTTGTCGTTTCTGCCTCCATCGTTGTGTCATCTCAAAAAACCGGGGTCGAGACTTCCGAAGTCTGCGCAGGCTTGTTCAAAACGGGCTCACAGTCCATAAGACTTCGGAAGTCTTCCCCAATCTATTGAGATGACACCCATCGTTCTTTGGAAGGTATCACCATGCCCGACGAATCATCCTTTGGCGCGATCGGCCACACCGTGGATGCCTTTGAGCAAGCTTTTCGTCACAACCTCTACTCCGCCCGCGGCACCACGCCCCAGTCCGCCAGCGCGCTGGACATCTACCAAACCCTCGCCCACACCGTGCGCGACTACCTGATGCAGCGACGCCGCAAGACCACCGAGGCGCACTTCACGGCCAACCCCAAGTTCGTCTACTACCTGTCGGCCGAATACCTGCTGGGCCGGCAGCTCACCCAGAACATGCTCTACACGGATGTCTGGGAGATCGCCGAGCAGGCCGCGGCGCGCAACGGCCTGCGCCTGCGGGATTTCATCCACCTGGACCATGAGCCGGGGCTGGGCAACGGGGGTCTGGGCCGGCTGGCGGCCTGCTTCCTCGATTCGCTGGCCACGCTGGACATTCCCGCCGTGGGCTATGGCATTCGCTACGAGTATGGCATCTTCGAGCAGTCTTTCCAGGACGGCTGGCAGGTGGAGAGCCCCGACACCTGGCTCTACTACGGCAACCCCTGGGAGTTCAGCCAGCCCGACGATATGGTGCCAGTGGGCTTCGGCGGCCACACCGAGCGCTATGAGGACGAGCAGGGCCGGCGCCGGACGCGCTGGATTCCCGGCGAGATGGTGATGGGCGAGCCGAACTACATGCTGACGCCCGGCTACGGGACCGACACGGTCAACATCTTGCGCCTGTGGCGAGCGCGGGCCACGCGCGAGTTCGATTTCCAGCTTTTCGACATGGGCGACTACGAGCGGGCCGTGGAGCAAAAGGTCTACTCCGAGAACATCACCAAGGTGCTCTATCCCAACGACACCACGCCTCAGGGGCGGGAGCTGCGCCTGCGCCAGCAATACTTCTTCGTGGCGGCCTCGCTGCACGACATCATCCGCCGCTTCCGCTTCCGCAACAGCGACTGGGCCAGCTTCCCCGACAAGGTGGTCATCCAGCTCAACGACACCCATCCGGTGATCGGCATTCCCGAGCTGATGCGCATCCTGGTGGACAAGGAAGGGCTGGACTGGGACGTGGCCTGGGACATCACCCAACGCAGCTTCGCCTACACCTGCCACACGCTGATGCCCGAGGCGCTGGAGGAATGGCCGGTGAGCCTGTTCGAGCGCCTGCTGCCGCGCCATCTGGAGATCATCTACGAGATCAACGCGGCCTTCCTGAAGCAGGTGGCCGCGGCCTTTCCCGGCGACGCGGGCCGCATCGCGGCCATGTCGATCATTCGCGAGGGGCCGGAGCGGCGGGTGCGCATGGCCCATCTGGCCACGGTGGGCTGCTTCTCGGTCAACGGCGTGGCCGCGCTGCAATCGCGGCTGCTGGCCGAGTTCACCCTGGCCGACTTTGCCCAGCTCTGGCCGCAGAAGTTCAACAACAAGACCAACGGCGTCACCCCGCGGCGCTTCATGCGCCTGGGCAACCCACGGCTGTGCGCGCTGATCGACGCCAAGCTGGGGCCGGGCTGGCTCAACGACCTGGAGCGGCTGCGTGAGCTGGAGGCCTTCGCGGACGATGCGGAGTTCCGCGCGGCCTGGCGCGAGATCAAGCAGCAAAACAAGGTGGAGCTGGCCGCGCTGATCAAACGCTACACCGGCATCGAGGTGGATCCCAACACCATCTTCGACGTGATGGTCAAGCGGCTGCACGAATACAAGCGTCAACTGCTCATGGCGCTGCGCATCATCACCCTCTACCAGCGCATCAAGGCTGATCCCACCATCGCCATGCCCGCGCGCACCTTCATCTTCGGCGCCAAGGCCGCGCCGGGCTACAGAATGGCCAAGCTGATCATCAAGCTGATCAACAACGTGGCCGAGGTGGTCAACAACGATCCCGATGTGGCGGGCCGGCTGACGGTGGTGTTCATCCCCAACTTCAACGTCTCCAAGGGCGAGCGCATCTATCCCGGCGCCGACATCTCTGAGCAGATCAGCATGGCCGGCAAGGAGGCTTCGGGCACCGGCAACATGAAGTTCGCGCTGAACGGCGCGCTGACCGTGGGCACGCTGGACGGCGCCAACATCGAGATTCGCGATCTGGTAGGCGCGGAGAACTTCTACCTGTGCGGCCTGCACACCGAGGAGGTGATGGCGCTGAAGGCCAGCGGCTACAATCCGCTGGAGTACTACAGCGCTGACGCCGAGCTGAGGCGGGCTATCGATGCCATCGCGACCGGCGCCTTCTCCGGCGGCGACCGGGCGTTGTTCCAGCCCATCGTGGCCTCGCTGCTGACCCGCGACGACTTTCTGCTGCTGGCCGACTACGCGGACTATGTGCGGGTCTCCGAGCAGGCGGCCCACGACTACTACGCGGATCCCGACGGCTGGACCCGCAAGTCGATCCTCAACAGCGCCCGCTGCGGCTTCTTCTCCTCCGACCGCACCATGCGGCAGTACTGCCAGGAGATTTGGCGGGTGGAGCCGGTGCGGGTGGGAGGCGTAACGAGTAACTCGTAATGCGTAACCCGGAATTGCGGGATTTGTGTGTTGGTATAAGGAGGCGTAACGAGTAACTCGTAATGTGTAACCCGGAATTGCGGGATTTGTGTGCTGGTATAAGGAGGCGTAACGAGTAACTTGTAATGCGTAACCCGGAATTGCGGGATTTGTGTGTTGGTATGAGGAGGCGTAACGAGTAACTCGTAATGCGTAACCCGGAATTGCGGGGTTTGTGTGCTGGTATGAGGAGGCGTAACGAGTAACTCGTAATGCGTAACCCGGAATCGTGGGGTGCTTTTCTGGGTTACGAGTTACTCGTTACTCGTTATTCTCAACCTCGCATCCCCACCCACGCATCGCTCCCTTCCGGGTTACGAGTTACTCGTTACTCGTTATTCTCAACCTCGCATCCCCACCCACGCATCGCTCCCTTCCGGGTTACGAGTT
>JAJTXO010000960.1 GCA_021463315.1 Caldilineales bacterium
AGGGTCGCCAGCGAATGCCCGGCCGGCAGCCGCTTGGGGTTGACCACCGCGCTGGCCGTAGGCAGACTGGAAGGCAGGTCGTGATGGTCGGTGATGACCAGCTCGACGCCGCGCGCCCGCGCGTAGTCTACCCCTTGGTGGGCGTCGATGCCGGTGTCGCAGGTCACAACCAGCCGCGCGCCTTGATCGATCAGCCGCTCCAGCCAGGGCAAATTGACGCCATGTCCCTCCTCGGCGCGCACGGGGATGTGAAAGATCACGTCGCCGCCCAGCTCTTGCAACGCTTGCACCAGCAGGGTGGTCGCGGTCTGGCCGTCCACGTCGAAGTCGCCCCAAACGGCGATGCGCTGGCCGGCCGCGATGGCCTGCTGAATGCGTTCAACGGCCCGGTCCATGTCGGGCAGATCGAAGGGGGAGGCTGGGAGGTAGCGCGCGGGATCAAGGAAGGCGCGGGCGCGGTCGGGATCGTCGATGCCGCGCTGGGCAAGGATCTGGGCGACCAGCGGGTGGCCGCCAACAGCCTTGCCCAGCGCGGCATCGATGGCAGGAGGGGAGGGTTCGAGCCAGGCGGGCATGGTTAGAACAAGGGATCACCCAGATACCCGTATGCAACGCCTTCTTCGCGCAAAGAGGGGACGCGGCTGCGCCCCAAGCCATGGTTGTCGGGGCCCTCGTCGAACTCGGAGTAGCGTTCCAGCCAAGGGTGCGTAGTCTGATCTCGGTGGTGCTCTTTTTGACGCTCCACATACGCAACGGCCTGGTCGAGCTGCCTCTGGCCTAAGGAAAGCGCGCCATAGCCGCGCTGCCAGGCAAATTTGAAGCCGATGCCCTGTTGGTTGATGTCGTGCGAGCTGGCACCTTTGACTTCTTGTATAAGTTTGGACAGGGCCAGATCAGGTGGAGACGCCACGACCATATGTGTGTGTTGAGGATCTCCGTTGATCGCGTAGGTATATACCCCTAATTCCGCTGCTTTGTTGACTATGTAGGCGTACAGCCGTGTCTCGATCTGCGGTGTGATGATCGCTTCCCGATTTTTGGTTGACCAGACGAGATGGTAGTAGAGTCTCCAAAAGGGCATGGTGATTCCTCCGGTGCCTGGCTATTGGGACGAATGATGTCGGTCAAACGAGCGGCGCCGCCGAATGAATTCGGCGGCTGACTGCGGTTTCAACCGCAGACGAGCGCCGCCGAATGAATTCGGCGGCTGACACCACCAAGCATGCTAAAGCAAGCTCCGCATCACACACACCAGCTTGCTTCAGCATGCTTCGGCCATGTCAGGCTGCGGTTTCAACCGCAGACGAGCGCCGCCGAATGAATTCGGCCGCTGACACCACCAAGCATGCTAAAGCAAGCTCCGCATCGCGCACATCAGCTTGCTTCAGCATGCTTCGGCCGTGTCAGGCTGCGGTTTCAACCGCAGACGAGCGCCGCTGACACCACCAAGCATGCTAAAGCAAGCTCCGCATTACGCACACCGGCTTGCTTCAGCATGCTTCCGCTGTGTCAGACTGCGGTTTC
>JAJTXO010000961.1 GCA_021463315.1 Caldilineales bacterium
GACCGGCCCGAGCGGTGCGGTGCGGTGCGGGCTCGGTCGGAGACCGGCCCGAGCGGTGCGGTGCGGGCTCGGTCAGAGACCGGCCCGAGCGGTGCTGTGTAGTGCGGGCTCGGTCGGAGACCGGCCCGAGCGGTGCGGTGCGGGCTCGGTCGGAGACCGGCCCGAGCGGTAGCGATCACCGATCACCGATCACCGATCACCGATCGCCGATCACCGTTCACCGACCACCCCCTCGGCCGCGGCCAGGCGGGCCAGGGTGCGGTCGCGGCCGAGGATGGCGATGGCCTCGAAGAGGGGCGGAGAGACCTTGGCGCCGGTGACGGCGACGCGCACGACGTGCAGCAACTGGCGGATCTTCAGCCCCAGCTCGTCGCTCAGCTCGCGCAGCGCGGCCTCGATGCTCTCCCGGTCGAAGTCGGGCAGCGCGGCCAGCGCGGCCGCGCTGCGCCGCAGCGCCTCGGCCGACTGGGCCGCGCTCATCTTCTCGCCCACCAGCGCCTGCGGGTCGGGATAGTCCAGCGCGCTATCGACAAAGAGAAAATCCAGCATGGGCGCGGCCTCGCCCAGCGTCTTGATGCGCTCCTTGATCAACGGCACGGCCGGCCGCAGCTCGGGCCGCGCGGCCATGGCCTCGACCGTCACGCCCATAGCCTGGGCCACGAAGGGCAGCAGCCGCCGATATAGCTCGTCGTCCTCCATCTGGCGGATGTAGACGCCGTTCAGCCAGACCAGCTTGTCATAGGGGAAAGCGGCGGGCGCGGGATTGATGCTGTCGAGGCTGAAGGCGGCGATGGCCTGCTCTGGCGTGAAGACCTCGGTGCTGCCGTCCAGGCTCCAGCCGATGTTGGCCAGGAAATTGACCATGGCCTCGGGCAGGTAGCCGGCCGCGATGTATTCCTTGAGCAGCACGGGGATGCTCTTGCCGTCAGCGCCCACCGCGTGGCGCTTGCTCATCTTGCCCTTGCCGTTGGGGTTGAGGATCACCGGCAGATGCGCCCACACCGGCGGCTGCCAGCCGAAGGCTTGGTAGAGCAGCACCCCCAGCGGCGCGCTGCTCAGCCATTCGTCGCTGCGCATCACGTGGCTGATCTCCATCAGGTGATCGTCCACCACCGCGGCCAGGTGATAGGTGGGCCAGCCGTCCGACTTGAGCAGCACCGCGTCTTGTAGTTGGCTGTGCTCGAAGGTGATGTCGCCGCGAATGGCATCGTGAAAGGTGGTGCTGCCGTCCAGCGGCTCGATGGCCAGCCGGATGACGCAGGGATCGCCCGCGGCCTCGTGTTGGGCGCGCTGCTCCGGCGTCAGAGTGCGGCAATGGCGGTCGTAGCCGGTCTGCTCCTTGGCCGCGGTCTGTTGCTGGCGCACCTGTTCCAGCCGCTCCTCGCTGCAATAGCAGCGGTAGGCGTGGCCGTGGTCCACCAGCCAGTCGGCCCACTGCCGGTAGATGGGCAGGCGCTGGCTCTGGAAATAGGGGCCGTGGTCGCCGTCGACCTCGGGGCCTTCGTCCCACTGGCAGCCCAG
>JAJTXO010000962.1 GCA_021463315.1 Caldilineales bacterium
GCGGCCGCTCTGCCTCCGTGTAATCCGCTAATCCGTGACAATCCGTGATTCAGACGGTAAACGGTAATCAGTAAACGGTAAACGGTGCGGCTGCTCTGCCTCCGTGTAATCCGCTAATCCGTGACAATCCGTGATTCAGACGGTAATCGGTGATCGGATTACCGTTCACCGTTCACCTGTCAGGAACGCGTGAAACGCGGCGTTGAACTCGTCCGGCTTTTCGATGAAAGGCGCGTGGCCGGCGTCGTCGATCACCAGCTCGCGATACCAGCCGCCGGCCGCGGCGTACTGCTCCAGCACGGCGCGCGTCTGGCGGAGCATGGGCTGCGGCGGGTAGATGGCCGGGCCGGGCCAGCCGGGCACGAGACCCAGCGCGCCCAGCGTGGCCGCGTCGGCCGCAGCCTGGTCGGAGACGCTCAGGTCATGGCTGCCACGCACCCACAGCACCGGCGGCTTGGGCCGCGCGGCCAGCAGCCGCGGCACGGCCTCGCCCACGTACTTGGACGACAGCGCATTGGCCGCGCCCCAGACGCCCGGCGCCACGAAGGGCCAGTTGGGCGACAGCGTCTTGTCGCCGGGGAAGGCGCGCTCGCCGACGTGGATCGACAGCGACGCCGACAGCAGCTCTTCCTCGCGCGCCGGAATGAAGGGCGGCTTGAAGACCAGCCGGCGCAGCCCGCCGCGGTAGCCGAACGGGTTCTCCAGGCTGCGATCGCCAGTCGTGACGGCCGCCACCACCGGCGCGCCGATCAGCCCGGCGCCGGAGCCAGCGAAGTCGTCGTAGCACGGCGTTCCATGCTCATCCTTCGTCCCGCTGAAGCCATAGGGCGAGCCGGGATCGACCAGCGTGGCCGTCAGGAAGCGACCCGGCGCGTCGGCCAGCAGCCGCCACACCACCACGCCGCCCAGCGAGTTGCCCACCAGATGCGCCTGCGCGATGCCCAGCGCGTCCAGCAGCGCGAGCGCGTCATCGGCCCAGTCGCCCGCGCCGCGCGTGGCATCGATCGCCTGGCCCGCGTCCGCGTCGCCAAAGCCGCGCTGGTCAGGAGCGATGCCGCGAAAGCTGGCCGGGAGGGAGAGCATGGTCTCCTCCCACCAGGTGGCCGATGAAGAGTTGCCATGCAGAAAGAGCACCGGGACGCCGCCGTCCGGCCCGCTCAACAGCACGCGCGTCGTAAGGCGCTCGGTAGCAATCATCGTGGGCGTGACGCCCGGCAAGGTTGGAATGGTCATGGGTATCTCATCAGCGAAAAGGACTGACAGTGCTGCTCGGCGGGCAGACGTACTTCAACGCGCTTAAGACAGTTGACGTGTAGACCAGCACTGTCAGTCCTGCGCGTTGACAAAGGACTGACAGTGCTGCTCGGCGGGCAGACGTGCTTCAACGCGCTTAAGACAGTTGACGTGTAGACCAGCACTGTCAGTCCTGCGCACGTTGACAAAGGACTGACAGTGCTGCTCGGCGGGCAGACGTACTTCAACGCGCTTAAGACAGTTGACGTGTAGACCAGCACTGTCA
>JAJTXO010000963.1 GCA_021463315.1 Caldilineales bacterium
GCCAGCGGCCCCTGCCGGGTGCCCTCGGCCAGATAGACCAGGTGGCAGCGGTCGGGCAGGTCCGAGTCCAGGATGGCGCCGGCCACCGCCGAGATGCCGCCATAGAGGCGCGGCACCGGGCCAACCATCACCACGCGCAGCGGCGATCCCGTCGAGCCCACGTCACGCTTCACGCATCATGTGCCGGTCGATAGCCATGATCAAGCCAGCCATGATCCAGAAATAGGCGGCCACCGACGGCTGGGAAAAGACATTGTCGCCCAGCGCGCCCACCAACAGGCCGACAAAGCCGACCAGAAAGGCCAGCGCCACCAGGCGCAGCTCATAATCCTGAGATCGGCGATAGATGCGCACGGCCAGCCGCGCCAGGACGACGAACACCGCGATCAGCGCGATGACGCCGATCACGCCCACATCCAGCAGGAAGCCCAGCAGCTCGTTGTGAGGCCGGTTGCCGATCAGAAACGACTCGCGACGCCAGTAGAGGCCAGCCGTGGTGGGGCCAGCCATCAAGACGTAGTAGTACTCGAAGGCCTTCATGCCCACGCCGGCCAGCAGATTGAGCGGACTGGCCAGCAGCCAGTCCACCGCCAGCCGCCAGACCGCCAGACGGCCAAAGAAGGTGCTGTTGGGATCGGCGGCCTGCTGCAGCCGCTCCATGGCCGGCGTAAAGGTCAACAGCACCACGCCGACCGCGGCCGGGATGGTGAAGACCAACTGGCGAAAGCGGAGCGAGCCGCGCATCACGCCCAGCACCAGCAGGGAGACCACCAGCGCGATCCAGGCGCCCCGGATGAAGGTGAGCACCAAGGCCACTCCGATCAGAGCCAACAGCAGCCCCAGCCCCAGCCGGTTGAAGCGCCACACCTCGCCGTCGCCGGAGCTGCTCTCGCCGGGCAGGCTCGCGACCGGGCGGCCGAGCCGTACATTCTCCTCCGTCTGGCCTGCCTCCCGCTGCGCGAGGAAGAAGATCACAACCAGCGGCAAGATCATCACCAGGTAGAAGGCCAGGGTGAACGGGCCGCCGGCAAAGCCGTAGATGCGGTTGAAACCGGCGCCGGCCCAGATGAACTGGCCGCTGCCCGTGGCGGCCTGGTAGAAGCCAGACATAATGGGGATGATGGTGGACAAAATCAACACCAACACCATGCGGCGCACCTGTGCCTTGCAGACGATGACATCCACCAGCAGCCACATCAGCGCATAGTAGCCGACAAAGCGAAAGAGGCCACGCACCGATTCCAGCGGCGTCGGCGACCAGAGCAGGGTGATCAACGGCACAGCCAGGAAGATCAGATAGGGAGCGGAGATGGGCAAGGAGGCAAAGGGCCGGCGCAGCGCCAACATGCGCAGCATCATGCCCACGATCAGCAGCATCACCAGGATGATATCGGGGCTGAGCCGCACACCGCCCAGCGGCAGGGGCAGCTCGATGCTGTTGAGGTTGATGGCCAGCAGCGTGTAGAGCAGCAGCGCGGCCTCAGGCTTGGCCAGAATCAAGGCCAGCCAGAGCAGCA
>JAJTXO010000964.1 GCA_021463315.1 Caldilineales bacterium
GTATCATCTCAAAAAACCGGGGTCGAGACTTCCGAAGTCTGCGCAGGTTTGTTCAAAACGAGCTCACAGTCCATAAGACTTCGGAAGTCTTCCCCAATCGATTGAGATGATACAGTAAAGATGTGCCAGGTTGTGATCGACGAGCATCAAGGCCGACCAGCACTGGCCCGAATCGCACCGGGTCAAAGCCAAATCTGGAATGGCTGGGCTGGTTGGCTGGCGCGCAGCGGCCAAGGCCGCGCAGCCAGTAGATTGACCACGGGCCCTTGGCGCTGAATCCAGCCCTGCACGGCCAAGAGCGGCGCGCGCCGCCAGACGCGGCGATAGCGGGCGTCCACGTCCGGCGCCACGATGACGTTGACCATGCCGAACTCGTCCTCCAGGGTGACGAAGATGAAGCCCTTGGCGGTGGGCGGCGCCTGGATCACTGTCACCTGGCCGGCCACCCAGACCAGCGCGCCGGCGCCGTGATGAGCCAGCTCGCGGCTGCTCAACACCCCAGCCTGCTGCATGGCGGCCCGGTGGTGGGCCATCACGTGCGGCCCGGCCGAGACGCCCATCACCCGCAGCTCGCCGGCCATGGCCTCCAGCGCGGCCATCTGCGGCAGCTCTTCCGGCGCAGCCTCCGGCGTCTGCCCGCTCAGCAGCGTCTCTTCCTCGTAGCTCAGCAGCCCCAACTGCCACAACAAGCCCCGCCTCCCCTCTCCCGCCCCGCCCACCCCATCCAGCGCCCCCGCGGTGATCAGATTCTCCACCAGCCGGCGCGGCAGGCGGGTGCGGCGGCAGAAATCCAGCAGCGAGGTGAAAGGCTGGCCGGCGCGGGTCGCCACGATGCGCCCGGCCCCGCTCTGGCCCAGCCCCTGCACGGTGGCCAGACCGATGCGCAGACCGTGGCCTTCGGGCGTGTAGCCGGCCGCGCTGTCGTTGACGCTGGCCGGCAGCGCGGCGATGCCATGCCGGCGAGCGTCGTTGAGCAGCACGGCCGGGCTCCAGAAGCCCATGGGCTGATGGTTGAGCAGGGCCACGTAGAAGGGCACGGGGTGATAGCGCTTGAGCCAGGCCGATTGGTAGACGATGACCGCAAAGGCTGCCGCGTGGCTTTTGGCGAAGGAATAGCTGCCGAAGGCCTCCAACTGGCTGAAGACCTGGCTGGCCACGGCCGGCGCCACGCCGCGGTCCGCCGCGTCGGCTACGAAGGTCGCGCGCAGGTGGGCCAGCGCCTCCTGGTGGTCCTTGCGTCCCAGGCCACGGCGCAGCAGCCCCCCCTGCCCGCCGCTCCAGCCGGCTAGCGTCTGGGCCACCTTCAGCACCTGCTCCTGGAAGATGATCACCCCTAGCGTGTCGCGCAGGGCTGGCTCCAGCGACGGGTGCAGATAGGTCACTGGCTCCTGGCCCAGCCGGCGGCGCAGATAGGGATGCACCATGCCCGCCTGCACCGGGCCTGGCCGGATCAGGCTGATCGCCGTCACCAGATCGGCAAAGCCGCGCGGGCGCAGCCGCGGCAGCAACTGCGCCT
>JAJTXO010000965.1 GCA_021463315.1 Caldilineales bacterium
TTTACCACTTTACCAATTTACCAGTCTACCAATTTACCAGTCTACCTGTCTACTTCCTCAACGCCTGCTCCAGATCCCACAGCAGATCCTCGATCTCCTCCAGGCCGACGCTCAGGCGGACGAAGTCGGGGGTGACGCCGGCGGTAGTCATCTCCTCGGCGGTCAGTTGGCTGTGGGTGGTGGTGGCAGGATGGATGGCCAGGCTCTTGGCGTCGCCGACATTGGCCAGGTGGCTGAAGAGCTGCAGGTGGTCGATGAAGCGCTGGCCAGCTTCGATGCCGCCCTGGATGCCGAAGCCCAGGATCGCGCCGACGCCCTTGGGCAGGTAGCGCTGGGCCAGCTCATGATCGGGATGGCTGGCCAGGCCGGGATAGCTGACCCAGGTCACTGCCGGGTGATCGGCCAGGAACTCAGCCACGCGCTGCGCGTTGGCGCAGTGCTGCTCCATGCGCAGGCTGAGGGTTTCGATGCCGGTGAGGGTGTTCCAACTGTTGAAGGGCGCCTGGCACGCGCCGAGATCGCGCAGAACCTGCACGCGCGCCTTGATGATGAAGGGAGGCAGGCCGATGCCAGCCACGTCCGCGTAGGCCAGGCCGTGATAGCTGGGATCGGGGGTGGTGAAGTTGGCGAAGCGGCCGCTGCGCCAGTCGAAGTTGCCGCCATCCACGATCACGCCGCCGATGGCCTGGCCGTGGCCGCCCAGGAACTTGGTGGTGCTGTGGGTGACGATGTGCGCGCCCCACTCGAAAGGCCGGCACAGATAGGGGGTGGCAAAGGTGTTGTCGATCATCAGCGGAATCTGATGTTCGTTGGCGATGGCCGCGACTGCCTCGAAGGGAAAGACCGTGATGTCGGGGTTGCCCAGCGTCTCGCCGTAGAGGAGCTTGGTGTTGGGGCGGATGGCGCGCTGGAAACTGGCCGGATCGCGCGGGTCGACAAAGGTGACCTCGATCCCCATGCGCGGCAAGGTGTAGTTGAACTGATTGTAGGTGCCGCCGTAGAGCCGGCTGCTGCTGACGATGTGATCGCCCGCCTGGCACAGGGTCATGATGGCCATAACCTGCGCGGCGTGGCCGCTGCTGGCCGCCAGGGCGCCTACGCCCCCCTCCAGGCTGGCCATGCGCTGCTCCAGCACATCGGTGGTAGGGTTCATGATGCGGGTGTAGATGTTGCCCAGCTCGCGCAGCGCGAAGAGATTGGCCGCGTGTTCGGTGTCGCGGAACTGGTAGCTGGAGGTCTGGTAGATCGGCACCGCGCGGCTGCCGGTGACGGGATCGGGCTGTTGGCCGGCATGAAGCTGGCGGGTGGCAAAGCCGAAGGTTCGGCCATTGGCTGCGTTCGTCATGGGGGTTGCTTCTCCTATTGAGCAATTCACAAATCGATCATCAGGGCGTCTCGCCCGGCGGATCAACAGTACAGGACACGATCATCAGGGCGTCTCGCCCGGCGGATCAACGGTACAGGACATGATCATCAGGGCGTCTCGCCCGGCGGATCAACGGTACAGGACACGAT
>JAJTXO010000966.1 GCA_021463315.1 Caldilineales bacterium
GTCGTCGATGCGTTCTGTTGTGATGCTGAGTTCAGGTGTCATGCCCTGAGCTTACCAGCAAATACGCGATTAGGCCAATAATTTAAGCGAACGGACAGTGGTAAAGTGGTAGATTGGTGGAGCGCAGGCGCGCCCACCAATCTACCAATCTACCAATCCACCCCTCTACCACTCTACCAATCTACCAATCTACCAATCTACCAATCCACCCCTCTACCAATCTACCAATCTACCCCCCCGGACCCCATCATGTTCCCATCCAACTCTGTCGGTTTGGTGCAGCCGCAAAGCCTGACCTTCGCCCAGGACGAGCCGTTTCGGCTGGAGAGCGGCGCGTTGCTCAGCCCGGTGACGCTGGCCTACGAGACCTATGGCCAGCTCGACGCGGCGCGGTCCAACGCGATCTTGATCTGCCATGCGCTGAGCGGCGGAGCCCACGCGGCCGGCTATCATTCCCCCGATGACAGCCAGCCGGGCTGGTGGGACGACTGCATCGGGCCAGGCAAGGCCTTCGACACCGATCGCTACTTCGTGATCTGCAGCAACGTGCTGGGAAGCTGCTACGGCTCCAGCGGACCCAGCAGCATCGACCCGGCCACGGGGGAGCCATACGGCCTGCACTTTCCGGTGGTGACCATCGGCGATATGGTGCGGGCGCAGGCCAGGCTATTGGATCACCTGGGCATCGATCGCCTGCTGGCCGCGGCGGGGGGCAGCATGGGCGGCATGCAGGTGCTGGAGTGGGCCGCGCATCACCCGCAGCGCCTGGCCGCGGCTATTCCCATCGCCACCACCGCCCGCCACAGCCCGATGTTGATCGCCTTTGGCGAGGTGGGCCGGCAGGCAATCTACGCGGACCCGGCCTGGAACAGCGGCGACTACTACACCAATGGGCGCAAGCCAGATGCGGGACTGGCGGTGGCGCGCATGGTGGGCCACATCACCTACCTCAGCGAGCAGTCGATGCACGAGAAGTTCGGCCGGCGGCTGCAAGGGCGGGAGCGCTACGGCTACGAGTTCCAGACCGAGTTCGAGGTCGAAAGCTATCTGAAGCACAACGGCGACAAGTTCACCCGTCGCTTCGACGCCAACAGCTACCTCTACGTCACCAAGGCGCTGGACTACTTCGATCCGGCCGGCCAGCACGGCGGCTCGCTGGCGGCCGCGTTCGAGAACGCCGCGGACACCGCCTTTCTGGTGATCAGCTTCACCAGCGACTGGCTCTATCCCAGCTACCACAGCAAGGAGCTGGTGCGCGGCCTGACCGCGGCCGGCTGCGATGTGACCTATCTGGACATCGAAAGCTCCTGGGGCCACGACGCGTTCCTGGTGGAGGTGGAGACCATGACGCGGCTGCTGGGCAGCTTTCTGGATCGGATGGCGGGGGATCGGTGATCGGTGGTCGGTGATCGGTCATCGGTGATCGGTCGTCGGTGATCGGTGATCGGTCATCCAGTCCCCAGTCCCCAGTCCCCAGTCCCCAGTCCCCAGTCCCCA
>JAJTXO010000967.1 GCA_021463315.1 Caldilineales bacterium
CGCCGGCGGCCGGGCCGCTGACGGTCAACGCGCTGTTGGGCTGCTGCGCCGCGCGGCTGGGGGCTGCGGCCATGCCCGCCATGGGGCCCACGACCTGCACCGGAATCAGCGCCGGCTCTTCGGCGATGCCCCAGTTCAGCGTGCCGCCGCCGCTGTTGTTGATGGTCAGCGTCTGCTGCACCTGCACGTCGGGGGGCTGCGTGCTGGCCATGCTCAGCGGATCGACGTCGATGTTGGGATCGCCGCCGCTGGCTGGCAAGATCCACGCGCCGGCCGAGAAGACCTCGCTGCTGGTCCAGGGATTGGTCAGCGGCGTGGCGTAGGCCGCGGCGCCGAAGTCCCAGACGTAGATGTTGCCCGGCTCGTCGGTCACCAGGTAGGCGAAGCCGTCGTGGCTGACCGCCAGGCCGTCGATATCGGTCTGGCCGGCCGGGTAGGCAGCGATCAGCGTACCGGTGGCGTCAGGGTTGATGCGGAAGAGGCCGGAGCCATGAGGGGTGGTGTCGTCGTTGGTGGCGTACAGCGTGCCGGTGTTCGGGTCAGCCGCCAGACCGCCGAAGTCGTAGTCGGCGTCCACGTAGTCGATGTAGACCGTGGCGACGCGCGTGGTGGTGTCGATGGTGTAGACGGCCTCGTTGGCGATGTTCTTGACGCCGTACAGGGTGCCGTTGTAGAAGGCCAGGCCGGTCATGCTCTGCGTGGCGCCGGCCGGATCGGTGATGGTGCCCAGGGTGGCGATGGCGCCGCCCACCGGCCAGGCATAGAGGGTCGAGCCGTTGTTGATATACACAATATCGTTGACGGCATCATAGGCCGAGCCCCACACCTGAACGCCCAGCGCGTGCGGCGTAAAGGCGTTGGTGGTGGGATTCACGGTGTAGGCCGGCACGGTGGAGTCGTCCACCCCGATGAACAGGGGATCGACGGCTCCTGAGGGAACCGCCAGGGTGGTGGGCAGGATGGCGGGGGACTGTTCCGCGGCCAGGGCTCTCGCCTGCTCCAGCGCGGTCTCGGGATCAACGCCAGCATCCTGCGCCGAAACTGCCACAGGCAACATGCACAGCGCCAGAAGCGCGGCGATCAGCAGATGAAGCAGAGTCTTGTGTTGCATGGAAACGCCTCCTCGAAGTGATCTCTCAGCTTGGATCATTCAAACAACGACGACGCCGACTGTAAGGAAACATTGGGGCAGGCATACAGGGACAGCCTCGGTTGGCATCACCTCCTTCTTGACAGATACAAACAGTGCTACAACAAGCTGGAACAAAGGGTGTACTATTCTAGCGCAAAAGCCCGCTGCGCGCAAGTCGTTGATCAGATTTACCAGCTTCAGGACGTATCATCTCAAAAAACCGGGGTCGAGACTTCCGAAGTCTGCGCCAAGAAGTCTTATGGACCCGTCGGAGTTCATGAACAGCGAAGCTGGCTCGGTCGGAAACCGGCCAGTGCGGCCACCTTCCAGACAAAAAAGCGCGCCTGGCAGGTCAAGCC
>JAJTXO010000968.1 GCA_021463315.1 Caldilineales bacterium
TGCTCTGCTCGGGCCGGTCTCCGACCGAGCCCCTGCTCTGCTCGGGCCGGTCTCCGACCGAGCCCCTGCTCTGCTCGGGCCGGTCTTTGCGAAGCACCCCGTAGTGGGCTGACCGAGCCCGTCTGTGAACAGCCCGCCCCGACCGCATCACCGGCCGGAGGCGGGCTGTTCGCGTGTTGCTCACAAACACCTCCGCTCAGGCCGGTCTTTGCGAAGCACCCCGTAGTGGGCCGGCCGAGCCCGTCCCACCCCGCGCGTGGATCTCTGGCCTCAGTCCAACTGCTCTGCGTAGGCAAACAGCGCCGGCAGCCCGCCGGTGTGCCAGAAGACCACCGTCTCGCTGGCGGCAAAGCGGCGCTGGCGAATCAGGTCCAGCAAACCAGCCAACGCGCGGCCGGTGTAGACCGGATCGACCAGCAAGCCCTCGCTGCGCGCCAGCAGATCGATGGCGGCCCGCTCCGCGTCGCCCAGCACACCGTAGCCCGCGCCCAGATAGGCATCGTGGACGATCATCGCCTCGGCCCGGAAGGGATGGGGCGCGCCCAGCAGGCTGGCTGTCTGCTGGGCCAGCTCAGCCAGCGCGGGCTGGAAGTCGTCGGCGCGCTGGTCGATGCTGATACCGTGGATTTGACCTGTGAAGCCCGCCGCCCACGCGCCCACAGCCATGCCCGCCTGCGTGCCGCCGCTGCTGCTGGCCGTCGCCACATGATCCACCTGCCAGCCGGCCGCCTGGGCCTGGGTCAGCAGCTCCTGAAAGGCCAGGGCATAGCCAGCCGCACCGGCCGGGCTGGAGCCGCCATAGGGAATGACCCAGGGGCGGTAGCCGCTGGCTGCCTGGCTGCGCGCGGTTTCAGCCAGCAACGCCAACCGATCCTCCTGGCCGGCCCAGATGATCTGCGCGCCCAGCAGCCGATCCAGCAGCAAATTGCCTCCGGTCAGGCGGGGCGCATGGCCGCCCAGCACCAACAGACAGCGCAGGCCAGCCTTGGCTGCGGCGGCTGCGGTCTGGCGGCAATGGTTGGACTGGGGCGCGCCCACCGTCAGCACCGTGTCTGCGCCCTGCGCCAGCGCCTCGCCCAGCAGATATTCCAGCTTGCGGGTTTTGTTGCCGCCGCTGGCCAGGCCGGTCTGGTCATCGCGCTTGACCAACAGCCGCGGCACGGGCCGGCCAGGATCTTCCGCCTGCAAGGCCGCGCGCAGGCGGGGCAGCGCCTCCAACGGCGTCGGCAGATGCGCCAGCGGCAGGCGGGGCAGCGAGTTAAACATGATCGGCGTCTCCTTGGTTTTCGAGCTCGAACAGAACAAGCTGCTGGCCAGGCAGGGTGACCACCGGGTCCAGGCCGATGCGCGCCCGGAACGCGGCCACGCTCAGCCCCGGTTGGCTGGCCAGCTCGCGCAGATGGCGAAACTTGACGAATTCCCAGCCGGTCCAGGCCAGTTGACTGCGCCAGGGTGGACAGCGGCGCAGTTTGAAATCCAGCAGCCCGGC
>JAJTXO010000969.1 GCA_021463315.1 Caldilineales bacterium
CTGGCCGGATCGGCCAGATAGCGGCCCCAGGCGCGCACGAAGTAGGCCGGGGCCAGCTCCGGCTGCACGGCCAGTGCGGCGTCGGCGCTGCTGAGCAGATAGCTGCTCAGCTCAGGCTGCCAGCCCTCGGCCGCCGTCCCCACGATCAGCGGCGTGTCCGCGCTGAAGATCTGTGTGACGCTGTAGGGGCGCATCAGATCGACCGCGGCCGCATAGTCGCCGTAGAAGACCTGGCTGAGCAGCGGATAGGCGCTTTCGCGAGCCGCGGCCAGCAGCGCATCGTGGTTGAGACGGATCAGCGCCTGGTTCCAACGCAACGAGCCGGCCGGGGCGGGCGGGTCGTCGTCGCCGGCCAACGCCACGGCCTCGTCGATCCTGGCCAGCGCGTCGGCCCAGAGGCCGGCCTGCGCCAGCGCGACGGCCTGGCTGTTGAGCTGGTCCACCGGCGTGCCCCGCTGGCCCATCATCAGGGCCGATATCTCGACTTCAGCCAGCGCATCGCTCAGCCAGGTGTAGATCGTGAAGTAGGGATGGCGCACGCCGCAGGCATAGCAGAAGATGTAGGGCTCGGTGGCGTTGAGCACCACCTCGTTCTGGCCGTCGCCGTTGATATCGGCCACGTAGCCCGCGCCCGGACTGGCGGCCAGGCCGGCCAGCTCCAGCGCCAGCGTTTGGCCGTCGAAGCTGAGCAGTTGGAAGGTGCCGCTGTGTGCGCCCACGCCGCCGTCCACGGTCAGCCAGATGCGGCTGGGCTCGATGGCCACCTGCCGCACGCCGCTGGGATCGACGAAGTCCGGCGCCGGCTCCATCTGCTCGGCGTCGGCCGGCGCGCTCAGGTCGATGCGCGTCACTTCACGCCAGCCGGCCTCGTCCTTGGTGAAGAGCGCCAGGAAGTGCGGCGGGACCTGGTCCAGCTCGTAGTTGCGCATGCCGGTGCTGAACAGCGCCCAGAGCGGGGGGCTGCCCTCCGGCGTGGTCAGCGGCAAGAGGGCAGGCTCGCCCGAATAGGCGTCGGCCGGGAGTTGAATAACGGCCAGGATCTCTTCGACAGTCGCGTCAGGCGCCAGCGCGCCAGGCAGCGTGGGTGTCGGCGCGGCTCCGGCGCCCGGCTGGCATTCGCCGCGGTAAAAGGCCCATTCCTCGCACTCGCTGCCGTCGGGGAAGAGACAGAAGCCTACCTGGCCGCCGGCAGCGCCGGTGCGAATCTCCAACTGGCCGCCCTGCTCTTCACAGAAAACCGAGGCGGGATTGGCCATCCCGATCTGCGCCGTCTCAACCGGCGCAGGCGCTGGAACTTCCTGCGAGATGCCGACGCAGGCGGAGAGCAGGCTGGCCAGGGTGAGCCAGGCCAGCACCGCGAGCAAACGCATGAAGCCAGAATGGTAGCGATTAGTGATCATGAAAATACTCCTTACGGTTGGATGTGACTTCTGCCACCGTCATTGCGAGCCGTCTGCGGCGAAGCAATCCCGGTCTAGCCACGCGAG
>JAJTXO010000097.1 GCA_021463315.1 Caldilineales bacterium
GGGGTCGAGACTTCCGAAGTCTGCGCAGGTTTGTTCAAAACGGGCTCACAGTCCATAAGACTTCGGAAGTCTTCCCCAATCTATTGAGATGATACGAATCGTGAACTACTGAGATTGGTCAGATTCATCGTGCATCGGATGATCTCCAGACGTCCTTGCGAAGCGCACCGGACGTAGCCCGAAGGAGTGCAACGAGTGCGTGGCCTCCCGAAGCGCAGCGGAGCGGACTGGAGGGTGGACGCCGGGTTCGACGCGATTCTACCACTCTACCACTCCACCAATCTACCAATCTACCACTCTACCAATCCATCTCCCCATCACGGCACATAGGGCGGAAGGCTGGGGTCGACCAGGGCCGCGTAGTAGACGCGGACGAACTGCTGGACGGGGTTGTGCAGCGCGATATCCACGGTGGATTTGTCGACCAGCGCGCCGGCCGGCAGGGCGAAGCGCGCGGTCTGCCAGGGGCCGCTGCCGCTGCCGGCCACGCCCACCAGTTGGCCGTCCACGAAGACCTCCAGTTGCACGCCGGGCAGATCGCGGAAGGCCACGTCCAGCGCCACGGGGCCAGCGTGGGCCGGCGCCAGCGTGGCCCGCAGGCGCTCTCCCTGCTCCAACTGCTGATGCGGGCGGGGCTGGGCCGCGGCGGCTTCGTAGGGTTTGAAATAGCTGAAGGCTGGCACAGCGTTGCTCTCGATCCACGCCACGGCCGCGGGCTGGCCCGTCGCCTGGCCGCTCAGCTCCAACGTCACCCTGGCGCCGTCCATCCCACCGCCAGTCGTGCTGTCGTCGGTCGAGTAGCGCAGCGTATCGAGACCCGGCGTATCGAGACCCGGCGAATCGAGACCCAGCGGCACATCCAGCCAAGCCGACTCTGCCCCGGTCAGCGTTGCCAGCGGCTGGCCGTTGGCGTTCACCGTCAGCGCGCTGTCGGCCGGCAAAAAGGTGTGCAGCGTGATGGCCGGGGTTGCCTGCAGCGGAAAGACCAACGTGGTCGTCACCGCGCGGCTGGCCTCGGCGCTCTGCCACCAATGCGCGGCCACCGATCGCTGGGCCATCGGCCCCAAGGCGCGGCGGTTGAGCACGCTGAGAAAGCCCCGCTCGTCCTGGATGTCCTGCGGCTCGTAGCGCTGGGCGAACCAGGGCTGGCTGATCAGTTGGTGCGGATAGCGATCATCGCCGACCAGCACCACCAGCGGCGGATCGTAGCTCTTGATGGCCCAGCCGATCTTGTCGGTCACTGGCAGCAGCAGATGGGCGATCTCTGGCTGCAACAGCCCCGAGAAATCCAGGATGCGGCAATCGCTGACGTAGCCCAGAATGCCGATCTCGGTCATGCCCACCGGCTCACGGCCCGGCTGCTGGCACAGCTCGCGCAGCAGCAGGCCGGTGCGCTTGTAGGCCATCTGGCGCTGGCCGGGCGGCTCATCGGCGGTCAACTGGCCCACCGCGGCCGCGGTGGGCCAAAAGAGGCCCAGCAGCAGGCCCGCGACGGCCAGCGGACGGCCGATGCGCCACCACGGGCCGACTTGGCGCGCCAGCCAGCCGATCGCTCCCACCGCGCCATCGCCGGCCAAGAGCGCCAGCACGGGCAACAGGGGCACGTAGTACCAATAATAGCCGCGCGCCCGCAGCGCCACGTGGATGGCGATGTAGAGCGCGGCCCACAGCAGCATCAGCCGGTGCACCTGCACGCCAGCCGATGCGGCCGGCCGCGCGGGGCGCAGCGCCCACGCCGCGCCAACCAGCGCCAGCAGCGCGGCCAGAGGATTGGCGCGCAGCCACACCTTGCCCACCGCCAGCAACTGCTGATCCCACTGGCCGGCGCGGTCGCCCAGGCCCTGGCTGATCTTGGCGGCCAGCGTGTTGGGCAGCGGCGAGCCGTAGTAGCCCCAGGCGAAGAGCACCCAGGGCAGCGCCAGCACGAGGGCCACGGCCAGCGCGCCCCAGGGAACGCGGCGGCGGGTGATCAGCCAATGGCCGCCGACCACCAGGCCCACCAGCGCGCCATCGGGACGCAGCAAGAAGGCTGCTGCTGCTGCGGCCGCGGTGGCCAGCAGCCAGCGGCCGGCTCGCTCCGATGGCTGCAAGGCCCGACGATAGGCGGCAAACACGGCCAACAGCGCGGCCAGATAGAGCGGCGTCTCCATGCCCATGGCCGCGCTGAGCAGCGGATCGCCCAGGGTCACAGCCACGGCCACCGCGGCGGCCAGGCAGGCCAGCGCGGGCGTGCGCGGCTGGGCATACCCGGCCCGGCTGGCGTCGATCAGCAGTCCGCTCAGCGCCAGCAGCGCCAGCCCGTTCCACAGCAGCGCCAGGGCGACGAAATTCTGGCTGAGGATGGAGCTAAGGGCCAGCAGCAGCATGTAGCCAGGGGTGGTGACGCTCAACACCCGCTCACCGGGGTTGAAGACCGGACCGACGCCATTGGCCAGATTGCGCGCCACGCGATAGGTGATGAAGGCGTCGTCGTTGATCCCCATGTGCGCGGCAAAGCGCAGATTCAGCGCGATCAGCAGACCGGCCAGCAGCCAGGGCAGCGCCAGCAGCAGGCCGGACAGCCAGGCTGTGCTGCGCCGCTCGTCCGCCGCGTGATGTGTGCTCATCGCGGCCCTCGCCGCGCCAGCACCGCCGAGTAGACCGCCAGCGTCTCGGCCGCGCAGCGCTCCCAGGAGAACTGAGCCGCGCGGGCGAAGCCGCGCTGGCGCAGCTCAGCCTGCAGCCCTGGCTGGCTGAGCACATCGTGCAGCGCCTGGGCCAGCGCGGCCGTGTCGGTGGGATCGACCAGCCGGGCCGCGTCGCCCACCACCTCCGGCAGCGAGGCCGCGTTGGAGCTGATCACCGGCACGCCGCAGGCCATGGCCTCCAGCGGCGGCAGGCCAAACCCTTCGTAGAGCGATGGATAGACGAAAACCGTGGCCGCGCTGTACAGGGCAGGCAGATCCGCGTCCTCCACGTAGCCGGGGAAGAGCACGCGTCCCTCCAGCCCAGCCTGCTGCACGGCCGCGTAGATCTGGCTCTCGCGCCACTGCGCCTTGCCCGCGATGACCAGGGAGGGGGGGGAGCGGTGAACGGTGAGCGGTGAACCGTGATCAGCTTCAGTGGACCGTTCACCGTTCACCGTTGACCGCTCCCCGTGTACGGCCTGCCCGAACGCCTCGATCAGGCGGGCGATGTTCTTGCGCGGCTGCAAATTGCCCAGCGCCAGCGCGAAGGGGCCGTCGGGAATGCCATATCTGGTTCGCACCGCAGCCAGACGGGCTGGATCCGCGACGGGCTGGTATTGCTCGCCGGCTGCTTCGTAGGTAACGGTGATCTTGTCGGGCGACAGGCCGTAGCGAGCGACGATCTCCTGCTTGGCGTGCTGGCTGACGGTGAGCACATGGGCGGCACGGCGCGCGCTGAGCGGCACGAGCGTCTTGAGGATCAGCCGGTCGCGCGGGGAGAAGAAGTGCGGGTAATGCTCGAAAGAGATGTCGTGGACGGTGACCACCGTGGGGCAGGGGTTGAGCGGCGGCGCGTTGTAGGTGACGTGCAACAGGTCGAAATCGCCGGCCAGGCTGGCCCAGGGCAGGCCCAAGGGAATGCGCAGCAGCGCGTTGGCCGGCCGGAGCCGCGTCGTCTGGGCGTTGACGCTGGCAGCCAGCTCTGGCAGGGCCGCGTGCAGACGCTCAGGATGGGTAGCCAGAAAGACAAAGCGCGGCATGTCGCCGAAACGCCGCTGCTGGGCGCGCTGGGTGGAGGGCAGATCCTGGGTGGCGTTGGGCGGTCCCAGCGCGTCCCAGGAAAAGCCCTTGGGGTCGCGCTCGCTCAGCCGCAACAGGCCGCGCGCCAGGTTCACCATATAGGTTTCGTTGCCGGTTTCCCGTTCGCCCACCATATGGGCGTCGATGGCGATGTGCATGGGGGTAGAGGGGTAGATTGGTGGAGGGGTAGACAAGTAGGCAAGTAGACAAGTAGACGCACTGCTGGGGCCGGTCTCCGACCGTGCCCCGCTTGACCGATCACCGGTCATGGGGGCTGGGGACTGGGGACTGGGGGCTGGGAGACCGATCACCGATCACCGGTCACCGGTCACCGATCACCGAGCCGGTCACCGATCACGGCCTCGCGCATGACGCCGGTGTAGGCGCGCCAGTTTTCGCGCCAGCGGGCCTTGGCCGGGCCGCGCGTGGCCAGAACCATGCCCGCGCTGATGCCGGCGCGCAGCCCCATCTGCAGCAGCGCGATCAGCCGCACGGCCAGCTCCTTGGCCCGGCCATCGAACTTGCGATAGTAGCGGAAATGCGAGCGGAAGCCCAGCGGCAGCACGCGCGCCCGCGCCCGCGCCACCGAGCGCTTGCCGTAATGCACCACCCGCGCGTCGGGGGTGAAGAAGATGCGATAGCCCTGGTCCTTGGCCCGTCGGCACCAGTCCAGCTCCTCGACGTACATCCAGTAGCCCTCGTCGAAGGGACCGACCGCGTCCCAGACCTCGCGGCGCACCACCAGCGCACAGCCCTGGAGCCAATCCACCTCGCGCAGGGCGTCGCGCTGGAAGCCGCCCAGCTCTTTGCGGGCAAAGAGTGGGCTGCGCGGCCAGAGCACGCTCAAAAACACAGCCTCGCAGAACAGATCCCACAAGGTGGCGAAACGAAACGAAGTCGCCTGCCAACTGCCGTCAGGATTGAGCACGTTGGGGCCAGCCACGGCCGCCTCCGGATGCTGCTGCAAGAAACGTGCCAGGCCAGCCAGCGCGCCCGGCAGCAGATAGGCGTCCGGGTTGAGCAGAAAAAGCGCCCGCCCGCGCGCTTGGGCGATGGCCTGGTTGTTGGCGGCCGCAAAGCCCGCGTTGTGGCGGTTAGCGATCAAGCGCGCCGGGGGAAAATCGGCCTGCACCATGGCCGCGCTGCCGTCGTCCGAGGCGTTGTCCACCACGATGATCTCGGCCGTCAGCCGGGCCGCGGCGGCCGGCTGCGCGTCCGCCGCCACGATCTCCACACCCGGCTCGTCGACGATCGACTGCAAACAGCGCCGCAGCAGCTCGCGCGTGTTCCAACTGACCACCACCACCGTGATATCGATCTGAAACCCTGTCACCTTGTCACCCTGTCACCTTGTCACCTTGTCACCCCGTCATCCGCCCGCGGCGCAAAGGCATCCTGGTTGAAGGCCACGCCAGCCACCCACCACAGATAGCCCGCGGCCAGCAGATTCTGCAGCAGCGGGGTGAAGATGAAATCCGCCAGCGCGCCGATCCACAGCACCATGGCCAGTTCCATCGCCGCCCGACCCCACAGATCGTTGGCCGCAATCCTCCGGCGGCGCATGCGCCACAGAGTCCACAGCAAGGACAACAGCGCCACCAACAGCAGCGCCATGCCGAACAGACCCAGCTCCATGCCGATCTGGAAGAAGGTGCTCTCGGTGTGCTCGATGGTGGTTTCGTTGCTGAACTGCAAGGCGCGCTCGCCCACCATGCCCAGCCCGATGCCCAGCGGGTTTTCCGCCATGAACACCAGCGAATAGCTCATAGAGCTCTGATGCGCGTCGGCCGCGGGATCGCGACCGGTCAGCCCGCGCACCACCCGCGTGGCAAAGCCGGATTGCACGATCCCCACCGCGCCCAGCAAAACCAGGCCGATCAGCCCGGCCAGCAACAGGCGGTTCTGGGTCAGCTCGCGCCAACTGCGCCGCACGCCGTGCTGCTCGACCAGCAGCGCGCCCCAGGCCAGCAGCGCCACCAGCAGCATCAGCAGCCCGCCGCGGCTGAGGGTCAGCAGCAGCGTGACCAGATAGAGCGCGGCCAGGCCAGCCAGCAGGATGCGCTGCCAGAGCACGCGCAGATGGACAATGCCAAACAGACAGACCAGGATCAGAAAATTGAGATAGACCGCAAACTGGTTGGGACCGGTGGTGGTGGAAACGGCGCGCGGGATGGGGAAGCCGTCGCGCAGCGCCGTGCGAAAGGCATAGGGCACCATGCCGGCCTCGTCCACATAGCCCAGGCCGACCATGGTGGGGAAATCCAGCACGCGCGCCTGGTAGATGCCGAACAGCGCCACGCCAACCCCCACCCCCAGCAACAGCGCCAGCGCCAGCGCCAGCTCGCGGCGGCTGGTGGTCATCCAGCGCGCCAGGAAGAAGAAGGCCAGCGGCGCCAGATAGTTGCGCAGGCCGTAGAGGCCGATCATGGGGCGTGCGGCCACCGCGATGTAGAGTATGCTCAGCAGCAGCAGCGCCGCCAGCCACAGATCGAAGGCGTACCAACGAAAGCGGATGCGGCGCCGGCCGGTCCAGTGCTGCACCAGCACCACCGCGAACAGCAGCAGCAGCCCCGCTTCTTTCCACAGCGACAACATCTGCAGGCGGCCGGCCGGCCACTCGGCCACATAGGTCAGATAGCGCACCAGCCCATCGTACAGCGGCGTGAAAGCCAGCATCAGCGCCAGCACAGCCAGCGGCCAGCGCCAGGCGACCATCAGCCCCAGAACCGCGGCCAGCAGCATCGGCACGGCCACGCGCGCGGCCGCGGGCAGCAGATAGGCCGCGATGACCAGCGCCAACAACCCCAGCAACAGGGCGATGAAGGCTGGCAACGGCATACGCCATCCAGATGGGGGGGAATCGGTGCTTGGGGCAGTCACGCAGAATCCTCAGTCATTCAGCAACGAGCGCCTTCTTGCTCTGGCCGGTCTTTGCGCAGCACCCCGGAGGGGCCGACCGAGCCTCTTGCTCTGGCCGGTCTCCGACCGAGCCATCCGGGTGCGCCTCTTGCTCTGGCCGGTCTCCGACCGAGCCATCCGGGTGCTGCGCATTATAGCCGCACGCTGGAACATCAGCAAGCGACGCACCCCGGCTCTTGCCGCCCCCGCCAACCTGTTTTATACTGGCGGCATGGCCAAAGAAACCGCTCTCCCCCTGGCTTTCATGGCGCGCATGGCTGCGCTGCTGGACGAGGAATTCCCTCCCTTTCTGGCGGTGTTGAACCAGAAGCCGGTGCCCGCGCTGCGCGTCAACACCCTCAAGCTCTCCGTGGAGCAGTTCCAGACGCTCAGCCCCTGGCCCCTGATCCCTGTGCCCTGGTGCCCAGAGGGCTTCACGCTGGATCGCAAGGTCAACATCGGCACCCACACCTACCACGAGATCGCCCTGTACTACGTGCAAGACGCCAGCGCGATGGCCGTGGCCGCGCTGCTGGATCCCCAGCCGGGCGAGCGGGTGCTGGACCTGTGCGCGTCGCCGGGCGGCAAATCGACGCAGATCGCCAGCCTGCTGGCCGGCCAGGGGGTGCTGGTGGCCAACGAGATCGATCGCGGCCGGACGGAGGTGCTGCGTCGCAACCTGGAGCATTGGGGCGTGGCCAACGCGCTGGTGCTCAACGAGACGCCGGAGCGGCTGGCCGATCGCTGGCTCGGCTGCTTCGACCGGGTGGTGGTGGATGCGCCCTGCTCTGGCGAGTGGATGTTCCGCAAGAACGAAGAGGCCCGCTATCACTGGAGCGAGGCCCACGTGGCCGGCTGTGCGCTGCGCCAGCGGGAGATCCTGGCCTCGGCCGCGCGGCTGGTGCGACCCGGCGGCCGGCTGGTCTACGCCACCTGCACCTTTGCCCCGGAGGAGGACGAGGGAGTGATTGCCCGCTTCCTGCGCAGCCATCCCGATTTCGAGCTGGTGCAACCCCCTTGGTGCGACGGCTTCCAGCCCGGCCAGCCAGACTGGGCCGATTGGCCGGCGTCTGCTGTAGAACGATCTGCCCAGACCGTTCCTTCGCCCGACAGACGCTCTGGGCAGATCGTCCTACGAGGCGACGATCTGCCTTTGCAGCGCGCGGTGCGTCTTTGGCCGCATAAGCTGCAAGGAGAGGGGCACTTCGTGGCCGTCATGCAGCGGGCGGGCGACGCGCCGCCCGCCCCGTGGCAGCCGGCCCGGCCGGTGCGTCTGGCCCCATCCGACCGGGCCAGCCTGGAGGCCTTCTGGCAGCCGCTGATCGACCGGCCGCTGCCGGAGCGCCTGCTGCTGCGGCCGCGCGAGTCGCAGGACGTGGAGGTGCTGGCGCTGGCGGAGGATGCGCCCGACACGGCCCGGCTGCGCACCGCGCTGGCCGGCTGGCGGCTGGGGGTGCTGCGCAAGGGGCGCTTCGAGCCCAGCCACGCCCTGGCCCTGGCGCTGAGGGCCGGGCAGGTGCAGCAGCGGGTGGATGAGCCGATCGGCGGCGAGCTGGCCGCGCGCTTCATGCGCGGCGAAACGCTGGACGCGCCCGGCCCGGACGGCTGGGTGCTGATCGCGGTGGAAGGCTTCCCGGTGGGCTGGGGCAAACGGGTGAACGGGGTGGTCAAGAACCACTACCCCAAGTCGCTGCGTTGGGGATGATACTGGCGGCGTGGGGAGGTGAGCGAACAGATATCCTGTCACTCATCAGCCCGGATCTGAAAGGCATACTGCCCCAGATGGCCGTAGCCGCCGGCCGCCTCGAACAGGCCGCAGACCCGCGCGGGGCAAAAGCGGGCCCCGCTGCCGTCGCTGCACTCGCCGGTGATTTCCTTCTCGGCGACGGCGATCCAGATGGTCGGCTCGGTCAGATAGACGGCCTGGCCTTGCTGCCGCGTGCCCGCGCCCAGGGCATTGGCTTCGAAGCCCTGTACCGCGATCCCCTCGGTGCAGATGCGTTGGCCGGCGTAGCGGCTGGCGTCGGCCACCAACTGATCGAAAGCGACCACGACCGGCGTTTCGGTGGCCCCCCCAACGCCTGGAGGCGCGATCAGCGGCGGCGCGACACAGCCGGCCGCCAGCAGGCCGGCCAGCAGAACGAGACTCAGCGACGTTCGTAAAGATGTCATGGGGTTTTCCTCGGGTGGAGTGACGGCCCGACCTGCCCAGTGGCTTCCGGCAGCCGGACCACGGCCTGCCAGGCCAGGACCGTCACTCCGACACGGCTACTCCTTCACTGCTTCCACCGGCAGCTCGACCAGCAGCGGCAGCAGGCTGTCGGCCATGGTGCAGGTTTGGTTCCATCGGCCCGCGATCTCGACCAGGTCGCCCACATTGATCACGCCGTCGGGGATCACGTCGTATTGCAGGTTGCCGGCAGCCGTATTGCCAAAGCGGCTGGCTGTCAACTGGATGTCTGGGATGTCGATGCGGCCGTTGCCGCTCCAGTCATAGCAGTAGGGGCCGGAGTCGCGTGCCATGGCGAAGTCCAGTGAACCGCCCGCGCCCGCGCCGTAGCGCATCACCTCGATGGTGTAGGTCGTGCCGCCGTTGAGACGGCGATAGAGCGAGGAGAGCAGTCCCGTGCCCGAGTCGTCGTCGCAGCCGCGGTGGGTCAGGAAGCCCCAGGAGCCGGTCCAGATCGCCAATACGGTGTCGTAGTCCGTGCCTTCGGTGTCGAACAGATAGTTGGCGGTGGTGTTGGGCGTGATCCGATACCAGACGCTGCGCGACTGCCGAGGCTCCAGCGTGGAGCCGCAGAGGGTGTCGGGGTCGTAGCCCTGGGTGGTGGCGCTGGCCGTGTTGACGTTGTTGTGGCTATAGCCGCTGGCGCCGGCGCTGATGGTGATGCGATCGGCGTAGTCGTCGTGCACCGGCCCGCTGCGATAGTCGATGGTGCTCTGGTAGTTGGACATGATCGGCCCGGCGCTGGTGTTGGTGTGGCCGCGGCTCTTCCAGGCTGCCCAGTACTCGCTGTAGTTGCTGTCGTTCTGGTGATAGATCGTATCCCAGATGTCAGTCAGGCCGCCATCGGAGTAGGTGTCGTCGCCGTCGTTGGCCGCGTCCAGGATGTCC
>JAJTXO010000970.1 GCA_021463315.1 Caldilineales bacterium
CGCCATGGCCACTAATCTGCATGTCGAACAACCGTCGGACAGCGGCCTGCATCTGCTCAATCGGCGCATGGCGCTGGTGTTGCTGGGCCTGACCGTGCTGGTGGGCGTCCTGGCTGGCATCATTCGCCTGTTCGCAGGGCTGGGCAGGACCACCGACCTGGTCGACGCCTACCCCTGGGGCATCTGGATCGGCTTCGACTTCACCCTGATCGCCTTTGCCGGCGCGGGCTTCACCATGGCCGGCCTGGTGCATGTGCTGCATCGCCACACCTATCACGACGCGGTGCGGCCGGCGATCCTGGCTGGCCTGGCCGGCTATGTGGCTGTGTTGCTGCTGCTGGTGCTGGACCTGGGCCGGCCTGACCGCTTCTACAACTTCATCCTCTTCTGGAACTTCCACTCGCCGCTGTTCGAGATCAGTTGGTGTGTGCTGCTCTACACCACGGTGCTGTTGCTGGAGGTGGCCCCCTTCCTGCTGGAGCGGATCCACCGGCCCGCCAGCCAAAAGCTGCTGCGGCTGAGCCACAGGATCATGCCGGTGGTGGCAGTGGCGGGCGTGACGCTGTCGTCGCTGCACCAATCGACGCTGGGCACCCTCTATCTCAACATGCCGCATCGGCTGCATACCTTGTGGTATTCGCCCGCGCTGCCGGTGCTCTTCTTCGTCTCGTCGATCATGGCGGGCCTCAGCCTGGCTACGCTGGCCTATGCCGGCGCCTCCACCATCCTGCGCCGGCCGGCCAAGCCGGCGATCGTCAACGGCCTGGTGCGGCTGGCTGGGTGGACCGCGGCGCTTTATCTGGCGCTCAAGCTGGGCGATCTGCTGGTCAGCGGCGAGCTGGCGCTGATCTGGAGCGCGGGCGCGTACAGCGCCTGGTGGTGGCTGGAGATCAGCGTGGGCCTGATCCTGCCGCTGGCGCTGCTGGCGATTCCAGCGCTGCGCCGCCGGCCCTGGACCCCCCTGGCCGTCCCGCTGCTGCTGCTCTTCGGCGTGATGATGAACCGCTTCAACGCCACCATGTTCGGCCAGCTTCTGCCCCCTGGCGCCAGCTATTCGCCGCACCTGCTGGAGTGGCTCTCCACCATCGGCATCATCGGCGCGGCGCTGATGGCCTGGCTGCTGGGCGTGCGCTTCATGGCTATCTTCGACGACAAGGCTAAAGCTCACCAGTAACACGGGGCGCTCATCCAGACACAGCGTCGTGCCTGGATGGACAGCCTCGGTGGCTGAGCGACGGCGGCGATCCCTGGATCGCCGCCGTCTTTGTGTTCAGGAATAAAGCCAAAATTTGTGTTGTGGTCAGAGACATCGGCATTGAATGATCCCCAGGCGTCCTTGCGAAGCACCCCGGCGTGGGCGCCGGGTCAGATGCGAGTCGGCCGCCAGAGCCGGGCGAGACGCCCTGAAGATCGTGTAGATTGAATGATCGAGCCGGGCGAGACGCCCTGGAGATCGTGTAGATTGAATGATCGAGCCGGGCGA
>JAJTXO010000971.1 GCA_021463315.1 Caldilineales bacterium
AACGGCAGGCGGAAACAGGCCCCCCGTGAGCAGTTCATCCGGGAATCGCTTCGTAAACCGTAGCATCGCGTCAGGTGTGACTTCGCGCCGGCTGCGAATTCGCGACACTCGTCGCGTCGCCAGTCTGGTGCGGCGCCAGACGCGTCGCTTCAAGTCCATCGCCGGCCCAACAAATCGCCAATTCCCTTGCTCACCGGCCAGGAACCAACCTGGCAACCGGATTGACGAGCAAAGCCGCCCTGATCCGCTCGGAGCAGGTCCCGCAAATCACCAAGTCTACATCGGTTACCGCGAAGGAAGCCTGTCCCCGGCAATCCCGGCAATCTCTTGTTCACCGGCCAGGAACCAACCTGGCAACCGGATTGACGAGCAAAGCCGCCCTGATCCGCTCGGAGCATCTCCCGCAAAACACTAAGCCTACATCGGTTACCGCGAAGGAAGCCTGTCCCCGGAAATTCCGGAAATTCCCGGCAATTGCGCGAAGGAAGCCTGTCCCCGGCAATTTCAAGAAGACTTCCGATCGCCCTGCCGACGTTTCGCCCGACAGCATCGAGACCGATCTGCCTCCGCTGGCCGCCATCGCGCAGCGCCTCGGCCGTCTGCGCCGCGAGCGCGGCATCACCCAGGCCGAAATGGCCGGATTGCTCGGCGTCTCCCAGCCGATCGTCTCCGATTACGAACGCGGCGAGCTCCGCCTTCACGGCGAGCTCATCGTCCGACTCAGCGCCATTCTCAATGTCTCGGCCGACGATCTGCTCGGCATCGCCCCCGCGCGCCGCGACTCGGGCACGCCCAATCGCCGCCTCCGCCGCCAGCTTCAGCTCATTGACGCCCTGCCCAAGCGCGACCAGGAAGCGCTGCTGCGCACCATCGACGCCTTCCTCTCCAAGGGGCGTTCCATGTCCGCTCCTCAGCGATAACCCGACGTCCGAGGGAGTCCGACACCTTCCGATTAAGGTCGGCTGAGTCGCCCCCCCCCGGCATTTGTCCACACCACTGACAACGATGGTTGAAGACGGATCCACCAGGAAGCGCCGCCACAGAGAGCAGGAGCCCGCCGCCACGACCAGTCGACTTCACGGGCTACGGACCTACTTCGACGCCGCGGCGCTGCTGACCGTCGTCACTGTGATCCTGTACTTCTGCGGGTTCATCTACGTGAAGTCCTACTTCGACAGCGCGGGGGTGAGTCTGAGCCACTTCGATCTGCCTGCCGAAACGTACCTGCTCGCCACGTGGACTGATCTCCTCGAGACCGGAATCTGGATCCTTCCGGCCTCTGTGGGCGTCTCGATCCTCCATTGGATATTTTTCAATGAGAAGAACATCGAAAGCGGGATCGCCTGGATCAGGAAGAAGATACTGAATCTCCCGGAAGAGGGCGCACATGTTTTGCGACGACGGCGAAGCCATGATCTGACAGCAGTTTAGCGGCGGTGAGGTTGAAGAGGCGGGGCTCCCCATGCGACGTATCAGTT
>JAJTXO010000972.1 GCA_021463315.1 Caldilineales bacterium
CGATTCGCCACCTGCTCAGCGTTCGACTCATCCATCGCCTCGGCCGCTGCCCGCACTGCGGCCAGCGAAGCGGAAAACTCCTCTTATGACACAGTAAGACTAGCTTGAGTATTCTTGCGGCCGCCCATCAGCCAGCGCCGATCGCCGCTTTGGTGAGCCCGCCCTCTGCGATGACCGGCTTCGACGAGGACGACTGTCGAATTTCATCTAATATCCAGTCCCTGAATAAACGTACCCTCTTCGGGACCGAATCGCGCTCTAGCATAAGTAAATAATAGCCGAGTCCGGGCCTAGTGACAGGCTCGAAAGGACAGATCAGAGTGCCTGCCTCAAGCTCTTTGTCAAGCAGGAAAATCTGACCGATTGCAATTCCCATGCCATCAACGGCAGCCTGATACGTCAGCAACGAACTGGCGAACATCATGCCGTCCTGATGGTCGTCCAAGTCAGGGCGTCCCATAGCGGCACGCCAGTCACGCCAATCGTTCTTACGATATTGGGAATGCAGCAACCGGTAGTTCCTCAAGTCGTCCAGCGTGTCGAGCGGTCGGTCTCGGCTCGCCAAGCGGGGGCTGCATACAGGCGCGATGCGATCATCCAATAGGTACTCAAACGTTACGCCAGTCCAGGATCGGTCCCCGAACTGAATTGCAATATCAATGTTTTCCCTCCTCAAGTCCACCGGCGCTACATTTGTGGTGAGACGGACTTCGATTTCAGGGTTCGCCGCCTGAAAACTTGACAAGCGTGGCAGCAGCCATTTGGCTGCAAACGTGGTGTAGGCGCGTACCTTAACCGGAGCCCCTCGGCTGTGGGCCAACAGGTCCTGAGTGGCCATCGCAATCCGGGAGAAAGCCGGCCCGATCTCGCGCTGGTAGCAACATCCAATAACAGTCAGCGAGACGCCCCGCACTTCGCGATTGAACAGTTTGACGTCCAGGTAATCCTCAAGCAGCGACACCTGCCGGCTCACAGCGGACTGGCTGACATGCAGTTCGTCAGCGGCCCTCGTAAAGCTCCCCAATCGCGCGACGGCTTCGAATACGCGCAACGGATTCAGCGGCGGGATGGCTCGGACCATGTTAGCTCCTTGGGAAATTATCAGAAACACGACGGACCCGCGTCAACCGTGAGGCCGGCTCCATTCGTAGACAGTATGAGCTTGAAGGAGGCGGATCGATCATCCGGATGGTGATCGAGATGCTGGATGCGAGACTGGCGATGCTGTCACAGATCCGCGAGTTCATGGCAAGCACGCCGACGTGCAGTTCCGAATACTGGACGGACGTCCAGTACCACGCCGTGGTTGAACGCGCCGTCAAGCGACTCGGGCCAATCGCGCCCGCGGCGAGAAGGCCCTGTCAAGGCGTTCCTGGCCAGGACCACGGGGCTCTCGCGCGCGCAGCGCACGCGGCGGCGCGCCCGATGCCTGGCGGAGGGGTAGGCGCGGGCGCGCTACCGGGCGCCGGCCAGGGC
>JAJTXO010000973.1 GCA_021463315.1 Caldilineales bacterium
CCGGCCCGAGCGGTCTTTGTAGCGCGAGACCGGCCCGAGCGGTTGTGGTAGCTTACTGAACGGTTTGCACCAGCCAGCTATTGGCCGCCGTAGGTGGCGACGTTGGCCTGATGCTCGGCGTAGGTGCGGGCGAAGACGTGCCGGCCATCCTCGCCGGTGGCGACGAAGAAGCAGTATTGGGTGTCGGCCGGGCGCAGCGCGGCCTCCAGCGCGGAGAGGCCCGGGCTGGCAATGGGGCCAGGCGGCAGGCCGGGGTAGAGATAGGTGTTGTAGGGATCCTGAACGAACTGGTATTCCTCCACCGACTGCGGCTTCCACCACCAATCGCCCGCCCGGCCGCGCGCATATTGCACGGTGGGATCGGCCTGCAGGTAGCGGCCACCCACCTCCGGCTCGCAGAAGCCTGACAGACGGTTGCGATAGACGCTGGCGATCAGGGGCCGTTCATCGGCCTGCACGGCCTCACGCTCGACGATGGAGGCCAGGGTCACGATGTCAGCCAGGCTCAGCCCTGAGGATGCGGCCGCGGTTTGCAGGTCCAGCGGCGTCTTTTCCTGGAAATTGTCCAGCATCGCGCTCAGCAGATCGGCCGGGCGAGCGCGCGCGGGAATGCGGTAGGTGTCGGGGAAGAGATAGCCCTCCAGGCTGGCCTGCGCGGGGCGGCTGCGCAAGAAATCGTAGCTGCCCAGCCCCAGCGCCACCGGGTCGCCCAGACGCACCGCGGCCATGAAGCTCTCGGCGTCCATGATGCCCTCATCTTGCAACATCTCGGCCACCTGCTCGGCGCGCCAGCCTTCGGGGATCGCCACCGTCACCTCGCGCACCAGCGCGTTTTGCAGCGATTGGGCGATCTCCGGCATGGTCATGGTGTAGGCCAGCTCGAAATCGCCGGCCTCGATGCGCTGGTCGATGCCGTTGTAGCGCATGTAGAGCCGGAACAGGCCCGCGTCGCTGATCAGCCCCATGGCCTGCAAACGATCGGCCACGCTGGTCGCGGTCTCCCCCATCTCGATGGCAAAGGGCACCGGCTGGGTGCTGGAGCCGGCCGTGGCGGCCAGCGCTGGCTGCTGCAGGCGCAGATAGAGGCCGATCAGCGAGTCCTCCAGGTTGTCCAGGCTGAGCGCCTGGCCGGCCACCTGGCCTGAGCGCACCAGCCCCTCGGTGGCCTCAGGTCGCGCCTGCCATTGCTGGATCAGGTGTTGGCGGCTGAGCACCATGCTGATGGCCACCGCACCCACCACCACCAGGGTGATCGCCAGACGCAGATAGATGCGCGGATCGAGCCAGCGCAGATACCAGGGCGCGCGCGGCCGATCCGCCGGGCTGGGCTTCTGGCCCGCGTAGAGTGGCCTGCGGCCGCGCCGCGGCAGCACACCGTGCTCGTAGAAGTGGCCGCCGTGGAAGTCGGGGTCGGTGACGATGGCGCGCCGCGCCACCTCGTTGAAGGCGATGTTCTGCGCCGACAGG
>JAJTXO010000974.1 GCA_021463315.1 Caldilineales bacterium
CCGCCGCTATGGCCAGCATCCTGTCCGGCGCGGCCGTCCCAGCGCCGCTGGCCGCGCTGCCAGCCCGGTCGAGGAGGGTGGACATGAGTGACGAGCGCGAATGGGATCTGCCTCAGGCGCTGCAGGCGGCGCTGCCGCATCTGAACGAGCTGCGCCGCCGTCTGACGGTGGCTGTACTGGCGCTGGTGGTCGGCGTGGCGCTGGCTTTCCTGTTTGCGCCGCGCATTCTGGCCTTTTTGGCTGTGCCCATCGGTGGGTTGGAGGAGCTGCAGGCCATCGAGTTGACCGAGCCGATCGGCGTCTACATGCGGGTGTCGCTGTTGGCCGGCGCGATTCTGGCCATGCCGGTCATCGTGTACCAGGTGTTGGCCTTCATCACGCCGGGTCTGCTGCCCCACGAGAAGCGCGGCCTGCTGCTGGCGCTGCCCTTCATCTTCCTCTTCTTCCTGGCCGGCGCGGCCTTTGCCTACTACGTCATGTTGCCGGTGGCGGTGCCCTTCCTGGCCAGCTTCGGCGGCATCCAGGGCAATTTCCGCATCAGCAGCTACATCAGCTTCATCAACCGCATGATCCTGTGGGTCGGCGTGGCCTTCGAGATGCCGCTGATCATCGCGGTGCTGGCGCGGCTGGGCATTATCACGCCCCAGGCGCTGCGCAAAGGGTGGCGCGTGGCCGTGGTGGGCATCGCCATCCTGGCTTCGGTGATCACCCCCACGGTGGATCCGGTCAACATGGCCATTGTGATGCTGCCGCTGTTGGCGCTTTATCTGCTGAGCATCGTGCTGGCGACCTGGATGTATCGGCAGCGCGCGGGCGGCGGTGAGCCGTGAAGCCCGCACGGCGGGCTCGGTCGGATACCGGCCCGAGCTGGCGTGACGCAAGATCATTTCTAACGAACAAAGGAGTTCCCTGTCGATGACGAACACTTTCTCCCAGCCCCAGCGCGTTCTGATCATGGGCGCAGCCGGGCGTGACTTCCACAACTTCAACGTCTTCTTCCGCGACAATCCCCGCTTTCAGGTCGTCGCCTTCACCGCCACGCAGATTCCCGACATCGAGGGCCGGCTCTACCCGGCTGTGCTGGCCGGCGAGCTCTACCCGCAGGGCATCCCCATCCACGCTGAGGCCGAGCTGGATCGCCTGGTGCGCGAGCTGGCGGTGGATCAGGTGATCTTCGCCTACAGCGATGTCAGCCACGAGACGGTGATGCACAAGGGTTCGCAGGTGCTGGCCGCGGGCGCGGACTATCGGCTGATGGGCCCCAAGCACACCATGCTCCAGTCCAGCAAGCCGGTGATCGCCATCTGCGCGGTGCGCACCGGCAGCGGCAAGAGCCAGACCACGCGGCGGGTGTGCGACATCCTGCGCGCTGCGGGCAAACAGGTGGTGGCCATTCGCCATCCCATGCCCTACGGCGACCTGGCCAGCCAGGCGGTGCAGCGCTTCGCCAGCTATGCCGA
>JAJTXO010000975.1 GCA_021463315.1 Caldilineales bacterium
CGTCAGCACGTTGCCCTGGTCGTCGTAGGTGTACGTGACGTTCTGCAAGGTGTTGTAGTTGGGGCTGACGCCGCTCTGCAGCGCAGTCAAGCGGAAGTTCTCGCCCTGGGTGTAGGTGTACTTCTGACGCACCACGCCAGTGGTGCTGCCGAGGTAGCGGTCGGTCACCTGCCCCAGCGCGTTTTCATCACCTTTGCACATGGTCCGATTTTCAGGGTCAATCATACATTTTCGCATTACATGCTAAATTTGAACGAACGTCGAGTAAACAGCCGAAAAGTGCGATAATTTCAACCATTAGCAACTGTGTACCTCTAGTATGATAACCAAAGCATACACAGTTGCTCATATCCGTCTGATTTGGCGAAGGTATTGGATCCACACACAGTCCTTTTCATTGGACGAGGATGACGACGGTGATTCAGGAGTCAATATAGGACGCATCGATTAGTCGATCGTTGCTATCATATCGCACGGTCCAACCAGCCCTAATTCCAAGCCCTAGCGGAAGCTCAGCCAGCACCCAAACGAGCTCTTCGACGCTCTCGCCATTACTGTATTGGAAGGGTCTGAGATAGGAGAACTTGCCAACCTCATTTAGCCGGTGATGCACATCCTCGCGATCTGATCCTTTCAGATCTTCTAGAAGTTCTGTGACATGAGCTACAAGGGCTGCTTTGGATGGCTCTGTGTCCAGTCGATCAGCTAGGGAACCCAACACAACAGCGTCAATGGCCCGCGGTATTGCCATGATTATCAGACAGATCAAGAGGCTCAAGACGACAGCCAGAGCCATCAGGCCAACGATGAGTCCCGTCCACTTCGCAAGCACACGACCGCCTCCTGGTGTATTCATAACGTGCTCCTATCGCATCAACGTGCTGCGAATCCAATCGCTGACAGCGTGAATCGACAACCCCGACCTCAGTCGCGCTCCAAGGTCGACTCCCATAGCTCCCAGTGCAAGGTCCTGAAATGAGCGTCCAGTCTGAGGCGGCACGCCCTCGTGGAACACGTTTCCAGCCTGGGCTACCTTCGGTCCATTCCAGAAACTTACGGCCACATAAAACCAGTAATGGTATGGCTGGTTGGCCGTTCCATCCTGAAAAATGGCTCTCAGGTCAGTGTCAGGATAGTGTCCCGTTCCCACAAAGTAGGGGTTGTGATCCTTTGCCCCGGTTGCATAGTCCACCAGTATGTTCACCCCAGCCATTCCAATGAACACATGGGAGACATCATCCACAAAGCGCGGTACGGAGAAGGGATTGATTGCGGCGCCGAACGACTTGTAAAACGCTGCTGCATATGCAGTTACACGCGCCAGCGCCTCTCCGGCCGTCGTGCCGTTATCCTTCAAATCCCGAGCGAAGTTGCTGATCATCGTACGACGGACATGGTCATCCCTGAGCAAGGCGTCGGCGTTCTCGATGACGAAGTTGCCGGTGTA
>JAJTXO010000976.1 GCA_021463315.1 Caldilineales bacterium
CCGGTCTCTGACCGTGCCCGCCACGCTCGGGCCGGTCTCTGACCGTGCCCGCTACGCTCGGGCCGGTCTCTGACCGTGCCCGTTACGCTCGGGCCGGTCTCTGACCGTGCCCGCTGTCTACTCTTCAACCACAAAATCAAACAACAACATCGCCGCCGCCAGGAAAATGGCGTCATACGCCACCAGCAACTGCACCCAGCGGACGATGTCGGCCAAACTATCGCCGTCCAACAGACGGCTCACCGCCTGCACGCCGGCCACAAAGACTGGCACCATCACCGGAAAGAGCAGGATCGGCAGCATCACCTCGCGCGCCCGGGTGTTGATGCTCAGCGCCGCGAACAGCGTGCCCACGGCCGCATAGCCGACAGTGCCCAGCGCCACCACCAGCAGCAGCGCCGGCGACAGCAGCCAGACGTTGAACAGCACCGTCATCAGCGGCAGCAGCAGCAGCTCGACGATGAAAATGAACAGCAGGTTGCCGATCAGCTTGCCGAAGTAGATCGCGCTGCGATCCACCGGCGCCAACAGCAGCCCCTCCAGCGAGCCGCGATCCTGCTCCAGGATGAAGGAGCGGTTCAGCCCCAGCACGCCGGCGAAGGTGATGGCGATCCACAGCACGCCCGGCAGCACCAGCCGCACGTTGTCGGCCCGCAGATCGAAGGCGAACTGGAAGATCAGCACCGACAGCCCGGCAAAGACCAGCATGGAGCTGAGGATGTCCTTGGTGCGCAGCTCAGCCCGCACATCCTTCCAGACGATGGCCAGCACCTTGCGCAGAAAGCTCATAGGCCGCCGACCGTTTCCGTGTAGATGGTGCGGAACTCCGCGCTGCCCAGGCCAGCCGTCGCGGCGTCGAAGCGCACCCGGCCGCCGTGGAGGATCAACGCCCGGTCGGCCCACTCGATGCCGCGCTCCAGGTTGTGCGTGGTCAGCAGCACCGTGCGGTCGCCGCTGCCCAGCTCCACCAGCAGCCGGCGCAGCATGTCGGCCGCCTGCTGATCCAGGCCGGTGTCCGGCTCATCCAGCAGCAGAATGGGCGGGTTGTGCAGGATAGCCCGGCCGATGGCCAGCCGCTGGATCATGCCGCGGCTGTAGGTGCGCACCACATCCTTGCGCCGGCCGGCCAGCCCAACCTGCTCCAGCACCGCCATGATGCGGCTCTGCAAGTCGGGCACATCGTACATCCGGCCGAAAAAGAGCAGATTCTCCTCGGCGGTCAGGCTGTCGTAGACCAGCGGGTTGTGCGACACGAAGCCGATGTAGCGCCGCATGGCCGGGCCGACCTTCTGCACATCCTGGCCGCCCAGCAGCACCCGGCCCGAGGTCAGCTTGCTCAGGCCGGCGATGATGCGAATCAGGGTGGTCTTGCCGGCGCCGTTGGGGCCAAAAAGGGCCACCGACTGCCCGGCCGGCACCTCCAGATCGATGCCGCGCAGCACCG
>JAJTXO010000977.1 GCA_021463315.1 Caldilineales bacterium
ATCGATCTGGGCATCGCCACCGGCGTGCTGGCCACCTTCCTGGGCAGCGATCCGATCACCGTCGGCGGCACCCCGGAGCAGCAGGAGCGCTGGATGGGCCGCATCGCCGAAGAGGGGCTGCTGGTGGCCTATGGCGCCACGGAGCCGCAGGCCGGCAGCGACCTGGGCAGCCTCAAGACCAAGGCCGTTCCCGTCGAGGAAGATGGCAAGGTGGTGGGCTACAAGATCAGCGGCCGCAAGCAGTGGATCAGCAACGGCGCCGTGGCCACCCTCTACACGATCCTGGCCAACGCGCCCGGCGGGCCTACCTGGTTCGTCATCGAAAAGGGGGTCGAGGGCTTTTCGCAGGGCAAGCCGGAGGACAAGCACGGCATTCGCGCCAGCAACACGGCCGCGCTCTTCCTGGAGGAGGTCTACGCACCGGCTGAGGATCTGGTCGGCCTGGTGGAAGGCCAGGGCCTGGCCCAGGCGCAGGCGGTCTTTGGCTACACCCGTCTGATGGTGGCCGCCTTCGGCCTGGGCGGCGGCTGGTCGGCGCTGAAGCGGGCCATCCCCTATTCCCAGTTGCGCATCCAGGGCGGCGCGCCGCTCAGCCAGAAGCAGGGCCACTCCCACAAGCTGATCGTGCCCAACGCGGTGCGGCTGGAGGCGTCCCGCGCCTACATCGAGTGGACCGCGCGGCGCATCGACGGCGGCGAGCCGGATCTGCAGACCGAGGGCGCGGTGGCCAAGTACCTCGCCACCGAGGCTGGCAACAAGGCCGCCGAGGACAGCATCCAGGCGCTGGGCGGCTACGGCTACACCAAGGAATATATGGTCGAGAAGGTCAAGCGCGACGTCAAGATCACCACCATCTACGAGGGCACTTCGGAGATCATGGAGTGGACCATCGCCCGCGACCGCTGGCAACTGCACCTGAAGACCAAGGGAGGCTACTACGCCGACTGGGCCGCGCGGCTGGATCAGGTTCACCGCGCCGAGCCCAACAACGGCGCGGCCGCGGCCGCGCTGGCCATGCGCGCGCTGGGCCAGGTGTTGGAGCGCTGCCGCGTCGACCGGCTGACCCGCAACCAGCACATCCTCTTCCGCCTGGGCGAGCTGATCGCCTACGCCGAGACCGCGGCCATCTTTGCCGAGACCGTCACCAGCCACCCCACCGACGCGATCCCGCTGGACGTGCCCACCCGCCAGGCCATGGCCCGCATCCACGCCCGCGACGCGGCGCTGAAGGTGGCGGCCGAAGGGCTGCGCTGGGCCATCGGCGCCGGCCAGAGCGACCCGAACCTGCCGCAGTCGCTGAACCTACCCGGCATCTACGCCGCGCAGGCCGGCCTGATCGAGGACATGGACTTCGTGGCGAAGAAGCTGAACGAGGCGTTTCCGGCGGAGTAGCAGCGCCCGTGTATAGGGATGGGCGGGGTGCGCGATCACCTCTGGCGTCCGC
>JAJTXO010000978.1 GCA_021463315.1 Caldilineales bacterium
AGTATCAGTTGAGCGAGCAACAGGAGGTCGCCCGCTGGGAGGAGGAAGCGCTTAGCCTCTGGGGCCAGGCCGAGAACGCCGACCAGATATCGGATCGCTACGTGCTCTTGACGGTGGTGTTTGCCTCGGTGCTCTTCTTCGCCGGCATCGCCGGCAAGTTTCAATCGCGCCTGATCGATTTGGCGATGCTGAGCGCGGCGCTGCTGGTGTTCGTGGTGGGGCTGGGCATTGCCCTGACCTTTCCCATCCAGTGAGCTCAGGCGACCGGCAGCGTGAGCGCGTTGACGAAGCCGACCAGCAGCAGAATCGCCGCCACCACCTCCAGCGCCAGGCGCACCCGCATGAGGGAGAAGAGGCGCGACATGCCGACGAAGAAGAGCGCGGAGGCCAGGAAGAGCGTGTTGCGCACGTAGAGCTCCGCATTGACCGCGGCCGCGCGCCCTCCTGCTTGCAGCTCGCCCGCTTCGACTTGCCGCTGCGCGGCGGCAAGCCGGTTTGCCGGGCTATAGGCCGGCAGCGCAAAGGGCGAGGAGGGCGCATCGGGGTTCTTGAGCGGCTCCAGAGCCAGCCAGGCCGCGAAAGCCGGCTGGAATTCCTCCCGAAAACGTTCACGATAGAAATCGGCCAGCGCCTGGTTGTCCGTGCTGACCGCCTCCAGCCAGTTGGTGAAGGTCACCACGTCGACCAGCGTATCTTGCCCCGCCAGGGTGGAGAGCTGGGCGCTTTCCACCATCTTCGCCACCGATCCGTTGCTCTTGATGGACTGTGTGCGCGACCATTGAGCCGCCTGATAGGTGCTCCAGGCGGTCAGCAGGCTGGCCAGCGAAAGGATGATCGCCGCGGCGATCTCCAGCCATTTTGCGGAGTTGTCAGATGTGTCGGTGGACATAGAGTCTCCTGGGGAGGTGTAGCGATACAACGAATCGAAGCGCAACGGCAATTATACCATTGGCAGTAGCATCTCAATAGATTGGGGGAGACTTCCGAAGTCTTATGGACTGTGAGCTCGCTTTGAACAAACCTGCGCAGACTTCGGAAGTCTCGACCCCGGTTTATTGAGATGACACCATTGGCATGACAAACGTGACGACTGCCGGTTTGCTCTGCGCCACCTTCGCTGTTACAATCTGGCGTAGGCGTGCGTCTGCTGCCTGAAGCACCTGTTCGCAAAGGAGATCTCTTTCATGCTCAAAAACAGTCCGTGGTGGTTGGCCTTGATTCAGGGGCTGGTGGCCCTGGGCGCGGGGCTGTATCTGCTGGTCGACCCGACCGGCGCGAAGCTCTTGATTGGCCTGTTGGCCGCGATCTACTTGCTGGTTACTGGCTTGATCTACACGGTGCGCGGCATCATCGCGCGCCGTCCGGGCAAAAGCAGCCTGCTGCTGATACGCGGCATCGTTGGCCTGGTGGTCGGCGGCGCATTGGTGCTCATGGCGCT
>JAJTXO010000979.1 GCA_021463315.1 Caldilineales bacterium
AGGCGCAGCGGCGCGAGGGCGCCAGCTCGTGGGCCTGAGCCAGGTGACACCTTCCAGTGAACGCTTCTGAACCACCAACCAACCACACGGGCAACGGCTCTGGCAGTCGCCGGCCGGAGCAGCCGCTCTTCAGCGCGCCGCCTGAGATCGACCGCTCCACCGCCGCGCGCGTCCAGCGGCGAGCCGGCTGGGAGCTGAAACAACTGCGCCAAAAGGCCATGGCGCCGGTCAAGTGGGCAGCCTATGAGACGGGCCAAACCCGGCTGGTGCCGCCGCCTGACCGCATGTACATCGAGTCCACCAACATCTGCAACCTGGACTGCGTGATGTGTCCCACCGGGCTGAAGCAGGTCAAGCGGCCCAAGGGCTACATGGACTTCGAGCTGTTCAAGTCCATCGTGGACCAGATGGCGCCGCATGTCAAAGCCACCACGCTGCATATCTGGGGCGAGCCGCTGATGCACAAACGCATCTTCGACATGATCGCCTACTGCCGGCAGAAGGGGTTGCGAGCCGAGATCAGCACCAACGCCACCCTGCTGGACGAACGCAAGGCGCAAGGGCTGCTGGACGCCGGCTTGGGCACCATCTATCTCTGCCTGGACGGCTTCCGTCCGGAGACCTACGAGGCGATTCGCGTCAAGGCGGACTACGAAAAGACCAACAACAACATCCTGCGCTTCCTGGAGCTGAAGGCCAAAGGAGGCTACGCCGGCCCTTATGTCAACTTGCAGATCATCCAGATGGAACAGACCCTGGATGAAATCGACGAGTTCGTGGCGGCCTGGAGCCTGCCGGGCGTGGATCATATCAATGTCAAGCCCTTCGACTCGTGGGGTGGCCAGGTAGAGGCGATCACGCAACTGCGCGCCGATGATCCCGCCAACTTCGTGCCGGTCCAGCGCTACGCCTGTCCCAATCTGTGGTATCATGTGCATATCTACTGGGACGGCCGGATCGCCATGTGCGACCGTGACTTCAACCTGAACTACGACCTGGGCAACGTTATCAGCCCGGACGGCAAGGTCGAGGTGATGAAGAACTGGAATGGCCCCAAGATGCAGGGCCTGCGCCAACTGCACGTGGATGGGCAGGCCCACACGGTCAGCCCTTGCGACACCTGCATCGAGTGGGCCTGGTGGAAACCGCGGCTGGGCAAAGGCTACGGCAACTACAACGCCGCACTGCTGGAGAACAAGAAGCCCAGCGACAGCGGAGCAGGCAGCAGCCAGTGAACGGGGGACGGGGGACGGTGATCGGTGAACGGTAAACGGTAATCCGATCAGAGGTCAGAAGTCAGAAGTCAGAAGTCAGAAGTCAGAGATCACCGAACCTACCACCGATCACCGATCACCGATCACCGATCACCGATCACCGATCACCGATCACCGATCACCGACCACCGACCACCGATCACCGATCACCGATCACCGATCAC
>JAJTXO010000098.1 GCA_021463315.1 Caldilineales bacterium
GCCGGCTCTGGTGTGGCCGAGGGACCCGGAGGAGGCGGGGTGGGAGTGGCCGCCCGCGCGGGCGGGGCGGCGGCCGTCGGCGCGACCGGCACGCGCGTGGGGGGGATGCCCACGGGCAACGCCTGCACGTCCGCGTCGGTGCGCACCAGCCGCGCGGCCACCCAGCCCGGCCGGTCGTCGATGCAGCAAACCACCAGCCAATCCCCGGTCGCGTCCCGCCCCACCAGCGCCAACTGGCTGCCCACAGCCAACTGGCCGGCGATGGGATAGTCGGTGCCGGGACCTAGCCGCACATTCAGGCTGTCGCTCTGCACCTCGACGAACGGGGTGGGCTCGGCCGGCGCCGGCGCGGTGGGTGTGGTCGCGGGCTGCAGCAAGGCCAGCTCAGCCTGGGCCTGGGATGGATCGGAGACCGCCAGCGCGGCCGCCTGCTGGAAGGCCCGCGCGGCCGCGGCCGCGTCGCCGGCCGCGCCGGCCTGCTGGCCCCGCTGCAGCAGCAGCCCATAGGCCAGCTCGGCCGCCTGGCCGCCAGCATAGTCCGGCTGCTGCGCCAACAGATCCAGCAAGGTGGCCTCGGCCTGGGCCAGGTCGTTGCGATCCAGCGCCTGGCGCGCGTTCAGGTAGCGGTGGGCGAGCTGCTGTTCCTCGGCCGCCTCCACGTTGCGCGGGCGCAAGATCAGCGCCTTGCCGAAACGCGCCAAAGCCTGGCGAATGCTGTCCCCGCTGGCGTCGGGCGTGGCCAACAGGCTGCGGCCATCGCGCAGATAGAGCACGAAAAGCAACTCGCGCACCGCATCCTGCTGATAGGCTGAATCCAGCTCGGTCAATTGCTCCAACTGGCCGATGGCCTGGCTGTACTGGCCCTCGTCGTAGAAGGCCACGCCGGCGCGAAAGAGGGTCGATGCCTCGCGCTGATGCAGCACCGAATCCAGGCGCTGGCTGGCGTCGGCGTAGACCGGATCCACAGCCAGGATCGAACGCAGCCGCGCCTCGGCCGTGTCCCAATCCTCCGCGGCAATGGCGGCATTGGCCTGCTCATAGGCCAACGCGAGCTGCTCCAGGCGCGCGGCCCGCTCCAGCCCTTCCTGGGCCAGGCCGACGAAACGATCGGGGGCCAGTTCCAGCAGCCGGGAAAAGGACTCTTGCGCGCCCTGGTAGTCGCCCACGGCCAGGCTGGCCTGGCCGCGGTTGTAGAGCGCCTCGTACTCCAGACGGTCGCCCACCTTGGGCAGCCAACCCTGCCACCAGGCCAGCACAGCCAGGACCGCGATGGCCACCAGCAGCGGCGCAGCCCAGCGCAACAGGGCCGCAGGCCGGCGGCGGCGCTCGGCCTCCTCCTCCTTCAGCGCCTCCTCAGCGTTCGCGTCCACATGCTCCAGCTGCAACAGCCAACGCGCCTCGTCGATCAGCGGATCGAGGCCGGGCCAGTTGGGTTCGATGGCCTTCAGACGCGTGAAGCTGTCCAACGCCTGACGCCAATCGCGCCGCTGGTAGCTGGCCATGCCCTGTTCGTAGAGCGCCTCAGCGCGCAGCGCGGCGCCGGCATCGGCCGCGGGGCGCGGCGGCTGGCTGGGGTCGGACGGAGTCATCGCAAATAGTCCTCAGGGGAAAGCGGGCTCATGGGGGGCGCGGCCTCGCCGTCGGACGCCAGCGCGCGGTTGGGCCAACACACCTGCGGCGGCTCCGCGGCCGCCTGGGCGTTGATGGGCGCCAGCGGCAGAAAGACCTTGGGCAGCTCGCCCCGCACCCGCATGCCATAGACATCGGTGTAGGTGTTGAAGCGACTGTCCAGCCGGTTGTGCGAGGAAAGCTGCAACGTGACGGTCTGGCCGGCATAGGCGCTCAGATCGATCTCGGCCCGCTGCCACTGGGAGTCGCGCAGCTCGATCGGCTCTGGGAACTGGGCCTCGCTGTTGCCGGCGCGCAGCAGCACATCGGCCTCGGCCGCGCCCGACGCCTGCACCGTCACGTCGAAGGAATCGACCCAGCGGAAGGGGGGCGGCGGATCGATGGGACAGCGGATGTTCCAGATGGTCGCGGTGGTGGTGATCTGGTCGTAGCTCTGCACGCGGTACCAGAACTCCAACTTCGGCTGCGGCACATCCGCCAGGCTGGGCACGGTGAGCTGCTGGCTGATTCCAGACCAGGAATCGCCGCATTCCAGGGTGGGGATGTTGCCCGGATCCGCGCAGGCCTGCCAGATGGGGCTGCCCAGCCGGGCGGCCGGGATGATCTCGCCAGGATTCAGGTCGGTCTCCTGGATCAACGCAAGGCCCAGCGTGGCGGCGGTGTCCCAGCCGTCGAAATTCTGGCTGCTGAACGCGCCGTTGTCGATGGCATCCACCAGGACGGTGTTGCGGCCACCGGCCGTGGCCCAGGGCGAGGTGTTGCCCGCGGCGTCGATGGCGCGCACGCGGAAGCTGGTGAGCTGGCCGCGCTGGCTGTCATACAGGCCGCTGGTCGCGGTGACGCCGTTCAGCCAGGGCTGCCAGGCGCCGGCCGCACCCTGACGCACCTGCACGTCGAAGCCAGCCAGGCCAGAGCCGGCCGCCTCGCCATCGCTGCCGGCCCATTGCACCGGGATCGCGGCCTCGCGGCTGTAGCTGGGCAGCGGCATGAGCTGGGCAGTGGGCGGCTGGCTGTCGATGCGCAGCGGATGCTCCTGCTGGCTGACGTTGCCAGCCAGGTCCGCGCTGCGCACCCGCAGCGTGTGATCGCCCTGTTCGTCGATCACAAAGGAAAGGCTGGCGGCGGGCGGCTGATCATCCAACTGCCAGGCGACGCTGTCCAGGCCGGCCAGGCCATCGCTGGTCGTGATGGTGACCATTACCGGGCTGCGGAACCAGCCAGACGGGCTGGGCTGGGGCTGAAGCTGCACCGCCAGCTCCGGCGGCGTCGCATCGTAGCGGATCGCGCCGGGCAGCGCCACCAGTTGGCTCAGGCTGCTGTTGCCGGCCGCGTCCTCCAGCCAGAAATAGCCGTCGTGGATCCCCTCGGCCGGCGGGGTCAGGCTGAGGCTTTGATCGGCGGCCGGCAGGGGCTGGCCGGCCTGCGCGTTGGCCGGCGGCTGCCAGCTCCAGCGCGCGGTGGCCACCCCGGACGCGTCCATGGGGTTGCGCCAGGTCAGCGTCCATTGGTCGGCGTTGCTCCATTGGGTGGGGGTGATGGCCACGGCGATGGGCGCGGCCGGCGGGTTGGCGTCGACGCGCACCACGGCCATGTAGGGGCCAGCCAACAGGCCGGCCCGATCCTGGCCGTAGTAGTCCAGCACGTGCCGCCCAGCGTCGGGGATCGACAAGGTGGCCGTGGTGACGGTCTGCTGCCAGGGGCCGCCGTCCAGCCGATAGCGCAGCCAATCGGGGCCGCTGCCGGCATCGGCGATGGAGAGCGCGGCCTGGGCAGGACCGGTGAACCAGCCAGCGCTGCCCGCGGGGCCGCTGAGATCGGCCAGCAGATGGGGCGGCGTCGCGTCGAACTGCAGGACGCCGGCATAGGTGAACGGGCCGCGATGGCCGGCGCCATCGCGCAGAGAGAGCCACACCGGCCATTCGCCTTCGGCCGGCGCGGCCAGCCCTTCGATGCGGCTGGTTGCGGTGTAGAAGGTCGCGGCGACCGGATCGACGATGCCTGTGCCGATCCAGACATCCGCGCCGGCGATGCCGCTGGTGTCGGACGGGCTCTGCCAGCTCAGGGTGAAGGCGTTGCTGGCTGACCAGCCGGCTGGCTCGATGGCCAGCGCCAGCGGCGCGCCCGGCGGCTCCAGATCCAACGAGATGGCCACGGTGCGACTGATCTCACGGTTGCCTGCCACGTCCAGGCTGTAATAGCTGACCTGATGCAGCCCCGACGTGTTGAACGCCTGCGGGGTCGCCATCTGCCAGGCGCCGCCATCGATGCGCATCCTTGTGCTCGCCACGCCTGAGCCGGCGATGGGCGGGGTGGTGGGCAGGAGATCGGTGGCCTGGAACTGCAGCAACACCGGCCGGGTGTAGAAGCCGGATGGCTGCGGCGCCGGCGGACTCAGGGTCAGCGTAGTCACGGGGGGATGGCTGTCCAGCCGCAGCGCCAGGCTGTGCAGCGGCGTGCGGTTGCCGGCCCGATCGCTGCCGCGCGCGGTCAGGGCATAGAGGCCGTCCTGGGCGATCAAGAGGGTGTTGCCCACGCCGGGCGGCTGGTTGTTCAGTTGCCAGGTGACGCCGGCCGGCCCGGAGACCAGATCGGTGACGACGAACGAAACGGTGATCGGCGCGGTGTACCAGCCGCTGGGGCGCGGCGCGGGAACCACGTTCAGCCCCAACTGCGGCAGCTCCGGATCGATGGCAAAGGCGCGCGCCTGGGTGGGCATGACGTTGCCGGCGCCATCGGCGGCCGTGATCACCAGATTGTGGACGCCAGCCGCGCTGATGACCACAGAGCTGGCGATGCTGGCTGGCCCACCGTTCAACTGCCAGCCCCAGCTCTGCACGCCGCTGAGCGCGTCGGCCGGCGTGAAGGCGACTGTCACGGTGTCTGTATACCAGCCGTTTTGCCCCAAAGTTCCCTGGCTGGCCAGCCCCACCGAGGGGGGCGTGGCGTCGTAGCGGAAGGCGCCCAGATGCACGCGGTAGGTGGTGTGATCCACGTTGCCCGCGCGGTCCTTCAGCCAGACCAGCATGTGATGGGTTCCTTCGCCGGGAACCTGGATGTCGTCGATGGTGTTGGTGGTGCTGACGAAGACGCCATCGGTGGGGAAAAGCGGCTCCGAGTTGAGACGGTAGAACGCGCCGGCGATGCCGGAGGTGTCCGGCGGGTTGGTCCAGCTCTCGCGAAAGCTGTTGATGTTGGTCCAGGTGTTGGGAGTGCTGACCATGCCGGAGGGCGCCGCGGGCGCCACCGTGTCGATGCGCACCAGATAGGGGCTGCTCTGCACGGCCTGGCCCTCGCCCGTGGTCACCTGAAATTGGATGCGGTTCTGCGTGGCGCTGTCGGGCAGGCTAAGGCCGTTGACCGCGATCTGCAGCGTGGCGGGGTCGAGCAGGGTAGCGCTCAGGCCGGCGTTGCTCCAGGCGCTCCAGGTGACGCCGCCGTCGCTGGTGATGCGGAAGAGGCTGGCCTGGTCGTCGAAGCCCTCGCTGGCGCCGACGATCACGCCCGCGCTCAGCGGCAGGGCCGCGACCCAATCGCTGGGGTAGAAATTGCTCCAGACCACGGCCTCGCCGGCCCTGGCCGCAGCCGGCCGCGGCCAGGCGCTGGCTGTGGCCGCGTTGGTGCGGCCCACGGCCAGGATCAAGCCGCCCAGCAGCGCCAGCGCGCAGGCCAGGCTGAGGCTCAGATGGGCGCGCCGCAGCGCTGAGCGGCCAACCCAGCGGCCGCCAGCGCGGGCAGAGGAATTTTGACAGGTGGTGGGTTGTACGGGCTTCGACATCATTCTGCTATAAACTTATAGCCCAGTCCTCGCACTGTCTGCACATATCTGGGATCATCGGGGTCAGCTTCGATTTTCAGGCGCAGACGGCGCACATAGACCGCGATCTGGTTGGCATAGCCGTCGTAGTCATAGCCCCACACGTGGCTGATGATCTGATCGTGGGTCAGGGTGCGGCCGGGATTGCGCATCAGGCAGTGGAGCAGGCGAAATTCAATCGGCGTCAGTTCGACCTTGGCGCCGTCGGGCAAGAGCACCATGTTGGTGATCGGGTCGATCTGCAGGTTGCCCGCGCTGAGCGCGGCCTGGGCATCGCTGAGCAGCAGGGTGTCGGAGCGGCGCAGCACGGACCGCACCCGCGCCAGCAGCTCGGCCGGCTCGAAGGGCTTGGCCAGGTAGTCGTCGGCGCCGATATCCAGGCCATGCACGCGATCCACCGTCTCGCCCTTGGCCGACAGGATGATGATCGGCACGGTCATGGTGCGGCGGATGCGCTGGGTCACCTGCAGGCCATCCAGCCCTGGCATCATCACATCCAGAATCACCAGGTCGGGCGTCTGCTGCTCCACCAGGCGCAGCGCGTCCAGGCCGTTGTCCGCGGTCGCGACCGCATAGCCCTCCTCCGACAGGAGAAAGGCGGTCATCTTCAGGCTGGGCGGATCGTCGTCCACGATCAAAACGCGCATGGTGATGCGGTGCGTCTCCGGTGTGAAAAATAGGCTGGCCATCGCCAGCCGCGTCGATTATACCATTCGGCGCGGGCAATCGCAAACGCCCCACGGGCCAGCCGCCTGCGTCATCGAGACTTCGGAGGTGGCCGCCTCGCGTGCAGAACACCGCTCGCGGCGTCAAGATCAACTGGCCAGACGACCGGCCACTTCCGAAGTCTGGGAGCTGAGAGCGCTAACGCCGCGCCTCGGCGCTATGGAGCAGCAGCGGCAGGTATTGCTTCAGCAGCGGCGGCCGCGGCGTGGCGGTGGGCGTGGCCGTGGGCGTGACCGTCGGCGTGACCGCCAGGGGGCACCAGACGCTGAGCTGGTAGGGGCCGGCCGCGCCGTCGAAGCCGTCGACCACCAGATAGTAGAGCCCCGCGGCCAGCCCGTGCGCGCTGATGGCGTTGTCGCCGTGAGCGATGCAACTGCTTGGGTTCTGCCCGGTCAGCAGCAGCAGATCCAGGTCGCTGCTCATGCCGCCCAGCAGCAGGTCCACGTCCGCGGCGGCATCCAGCCGCAGTGAATACACCCGTTCTGGCCCGGTCAGGGGCAGCCAGGGCGCGCAGGCGTACTGGCTGGCGGTGTTGGTCGCGCCCACCGTCGTACCTGCGACGGTCTGCCCGCAGGCGATCGGCGCGGCGCTGGGGGTGTCGGGCGTGGGAGTGGCCGTGGCCGTGGCCGTGGGGGTGAGCTCAGGCTGAGCAGCCCGCGCCGGCGCGCCGCCTGGCAGCGCTAATGCTGCCAGAGCCAGCAACGCCAGCGCCGCCAAACCACACAGGATAACCGCTCGTCGCGTGTCTGTCATACGTCTATGCCTTGCGCTTCGCCGCGCTCTACCATCGCACCCCAGAGTGCAACCGGCGACTGTCGCATTCCGGAGCCATCCGATGGCCGCGCGCGGCCTGTGGAGTGAACGCATTATACCGCCGGGAGGTTCCGCTGGCGAAACTGGTTGAGCCTGGCGGTTCTTGACGGGCCGCGGCTTTCGGTGGTATGCTCACCCACTGCTATGAGACTACGCTCTGAACTGCGCTGGTGGTGGCTGTTTCTGCTCTTTTCAGCCAGCGCCATCGCCGCTGCCCTGATCTATCACATCGCCTCCTTCGCCTACGACGCTTCGGCCGAGCACGTGCTGCGTGCGGTGGTCTATTCGCAGGCGGTCAGCGACGGCGACCTGCTGCCGCGCTGGACGCAGTTCCTGCACTGGGGGCTGGGCAGCCCGCTTTTCACCTTCCAGGGGCCGCTGCCCTATGCGCTGCTGGATGCCCTCTTCCGTCTGGGCATCGGCCACCCCACCGGCTGGCAACTGCTGATGGCGGCCGGTCTGCTGGCCGCGTTCGCCGGCGCGTTCCTGCTGACTCTGGAGCTGAGCGGGCGGCGCTGGCCGGCCTTCCTGGCGGCTGTGGCCTTCCTCTACGCGCCCTACGTGCTGCGCAACGCGCTGGAGCGGGGCAGCAACGAGGCCTACGGCATGTTCCTCTACCCGTGGGTGCTCTGGTCGCTGCTCTGGCTGGCCAAACGCCCCGGCGCGGGCCGCTTCCTGCTGGCCACCGCGCTGTGGAGCCTGGCCATTGCCAGCCATGTGCTGGCCCCCCTGCTGCTGGCCCCCTTTGCCGCGCTGCTGGCCATCGGCCTGGCCTGGCGCTATCGCACGGCCGCGCCGCTGCTGGCGTTGCTGGCCGGTGGGCTGCTGACCGCGGCCATCTGGGCGCCGATGCTGGCCGAGCAGAGCTTCGTTCACGTAGAGCGCAACTTCGGCACCCCCGAGGGCAACCCTGTCACCGGCGCGCTGCCGCTGGACCGCCTGTTGGCGCCGCCGGCCATCTACGACACGGCGAGGGACGCCAACCAGACGGGGGTGCGCATGGGGCTGTTGCACGGGGCGCTGCTGGCGCTGGGCCTGCCGGGCGCGTTCCTGGCCTGGCGGCGGGGGCGACGCGAGCTGGCGATCGTGTTGGCGCTGGCGGCCGGCGCGGGCCTCTTCCTCACCTGGATGCTCACCAGCGCATCCGATCCGCTGTGGCGCAGTCTGGAGCCGTTGCTCTACCGCGTGCAATACCGCACCCGGCTGATGGGGCTGCAGGCGCTGTTCATGGCAGTGACCGCGGGGCTGCTGGTCTGTCTGCTGCCCGCCAAACGCCAGATGCCGGCCGCGCTGGCGCTGGGCCTCGCGCTGGTGGCCGCGGCCATTCCCTCGCTCTACGTCGAGCTACAGCTGCGCTATATCGAGTTCGGCAGCCGGGTCAGCCTGGCCGAGGTGCGCGCGGCTGAGATCGCGACCGGCGGCCGCGCCCTGACCGCGTTCGGCGAGTTCGAGCCACGTTGGAACACCCTGCCCTTCGACGAGGCGCTGCTGGCCGAGCTGGGGCCGGACTTCGATCCGCAGCAGCGGCCGCTGGCCGATCCGCCGGCCGCGGTTCAGGTGCGTTCGGCTCAGGTGCGCAGCGCGGCCTGGGATCTGGAGCTGAGCGCGGCCGAGCCTGTCACCGTCACGCTCAACATGCACTACTACCCCCGTTGGCAGGCTACGCTGGACGGCGCACCGGTCGCCTTGGGCGTCGAAGAGGGCCGCGGCCTGGTGCAGGTGGCGCTGCCGGCCGGCGAGCACCGGCTGGCGCTGCGCTATGGCAGCACGGCGGCCGAGCGGGCCGGGCTGCTGGTGAGCGGCCTGACCGCGCTGGGGCTGCTGGCGCTGGGGGTGTGGGCGCTCTGGCGACAGGGGGACGAGGGGCGATCCAAGCCGGAGCCAGGCCGGGCGGTCAGCGCGGAGCCGGCGCCGCCGCTGTGGCTGCTGGTCGGGCTGAGCGCGCTGTTGCTGGTCAAGCTGGCCTATATCGACCCACAGACAAGCTGGCTGCGCTGCACCTCCACCGCCGAGCGGGTCTGCGGCGCGCAGGCCACCACCTACGCGCCGTTGAGCGGCGGGCCAGTGCTGCGCGGCTACACGGTGTCGGACTACGATCTGGCTGTGGGGGACGAGCTGCGGGTCACGGTCTACTGGCAAGGGGTGGAGGAGCGGCTGCCCCGGCTGCACAGCTTCCTCCATGTGCGCAACCTCAGCCCCGATGGGCCGCTCAACCCGCGCACGGGGGACGGCATCTGGGCGCAGCAGGAGAACTACGCGCCCGGCGGCCGGGTCACCGAGCAATACCAGCCCGGCAAGCTCTACGCCGACACCTTCCGCGTGCGCCTACCCGACGATATCCCCCCTGGCGAGTATTTTCTGGAGATCGGCCTGTTCGATCCAGCGACAGGGGAGCAGCTCGACCCGGTCGCGGAGCAGGTCCAGCCGCCGCTGGGCATCCTGTGGCGTTCGCTGTTGCTGCCAAATGTAACGATCCAGTGATCGAGATCTTGGAAGTCGTCGCTTGGACGGATGGCGGGCATCCATGCGCCCAACACCAGGCGCGCACGACGACGACTTCCGAGATCTGACGCGGTTGATCAAGATCTCGGAAGTCGTCGCATGGACGGATGGCGGGCATCCATGCGCCCAACTACCAGGCGCGCACGGCGACGACTTCCGAGATCTGGCGCGGGCCGCTACGGCCAGTCGCCCAACACCACGAAGTCGGCGCCCCGGGACGTGGTCAGCCGCTGGCCTGTGGCGGGATCGTACAGGCCGGCGATC
>JAJTXO010000980.1 GCA_021463315.1 Caldilineales bacterium
CGATATCAGGCCGCAGCGCGGCGTATTGGGCTTTAAGGTCTACGAGGGGAATAGTGGAGTGGGGCATGGAGGGGCATGGGGGGGGGTGGACCATAGGCACGCGTGCGTTTAGTCGATCACGATGCGGACAACCACCTGTTGCGATTCTAATACGCGATGCTGCGACTGTCAGATGACACAGGGCCAGAACCACGCAAGACTGTCCTGTCCTGTGTGACGCTGGCCCTGGCGCGTTCAGCTATAAAGAGCGGCTTGGATCTAGATGATCTTCAACTCCGGTGCGGCCTGGAAGCTCAGCACGCTGGCGCGCGCGGCCACGGCCTGGGCCAGCGCCTGGAAGGCCTGGCTCTGCGGGTTGTTGGGATCCACAGCCACCACTGGCCGGCCGGCGTCGCCGCCCTGCCGGATGGCCCGGTCCAGAAAGATGCGCCCCAGGAAGGGCACGTGCAGCCGCTGCGCGGCCCGCTCGCCGCCCCCTTCGCCGAAGATGTCGCCGGCCATGTTCTCGACGATGCCCAGGATCGGCACTTGCAGCTTCTGGAAGGCAATCAGCCCCTTCTCCGCATCCTCCAGCGCCACATCCTGCGGGGTCGAGACGATCACGCCGCCGGTCACCGGCACCGACTGGGCCAGGGTCAGCGTGGCGTCGCCCGTGCCGGGGGGCATGTCCACCACCAGGTAGTCCAGCTCGCCCCAGGCCACGTCGGTGAAGAGCTGACGAATCGCGCCGTGCAGCATCGGCCCGCGCCACATCACCGCCTGGCCCGGCGGGATCAAAAAGCCCATGCTGATCACCTCGACGCCATAGGCCATGGGCGGACTCAGCTTGCCGTCCACCGGATCGGGCATGTTGTCGGCGCTCAGCCCCATCATGGTGGGGATGTTGGGGCCGTAGATATCTGCATCCAGAATGCCCACGGTGGCGCCCTGCTGGGCCAGCGCCACCGCCAGGTTGACGGCGACGGTGCTCTTGCCCACACCGCCCTTGCCGCTGGCCACAGCGATGATATTCTTGATGGGGATCTGCAGGCGGCCGACGATGCGCGCGTCGGCGCGCACGTTGGCGTCGAACTTGACCGTCACCTGTTCCACGCCGGGGATCTGCATCACCGCGGCCTGCGCCTCGCGCTCCATTTGGCCGCGCAGCGGGCAGGCCGGCGTGGTCAGCACGATGGTGAAGCCCACCTGGCCGCCGTTGATGTGGATGTCCTTGATCATCCGCAGGGTAACCAGATCGTGGTGCAATTCCGGTTCCTGCACCGTGCTCAGCGCTGCCAGTACATCCTTCTCGGTTATGTTGCCGTTTTTCTTGCCAAACATGTCCTTGTCCTTGAGGAAGTAATTCGTAACGAGTAACTCGTAACCCGGATAAGTGGGAGGTGTCTCTGGGGTGCGTGTAATTCGTAACGAGTAACTCGTAACCCGGATAGGTG
>JAJTXO010000981.1 GCA_021463315.1 Caldilineales bacterium
CGATGTCGACACCGCTCGGCAGCTGAAGGCGCATGAGGGTGTCGACGGTCTTGGAAGTGGGCTCCAGGATATCGATGAGCCGCTTGTGGGTGCGGATCTCGAACTGTTCCCGGGCGTCTTTATGGATGTGAGGGCCGCGGATGACGCAGAACTTATCGATGGAGGTGGGAAGCGGCACAGGCCCGGCCACGGCCGCGCCCGTGCGCTCGGCGGCCTCGACGATCTGCCGGGCCGACTGATCGAGCAGGCGGTGGTCGTATGCCTTCAACTTGATGCGAATTTGCTGGCGAGCCATGGTGCCGTCTCCCTGTCGATTCCGCTAGGCGATGATCTTGGTGACGACGCCGGCGCCCACGGTGCGCCCGCCTTCGCGAATGGCAAAGCGCAACCCATCCTCAACCGCTACCGGCTGGATGAGCTCCACTGTCATCGTCACGTTGTCCCCGGGCATCACCATCTCTACCCCTTCCGGCAGCTGGATGGCGCCCGTCACGTCCGTCGTCCGCACATAGAACTGCGGCCGGTATCCGTTGAAGAACGGCGTGTGCCGCCCTCCTTCTTCCTTGCTCAGCACGTAAACCTGCGCATCGAACTTCGTGTGCGGCTTAATCGAACCGGGCTTGGCCAAAACCTGACCGCGCTCGATGTCTTCTTTTTTAATACCACGCAGCAAGGCGCCGATGTTGTCTCCCGCCATCGCATCATCGAGAAGTTTGCGGAACATTTCGATGTCGGTAACGGTGGTCTTAACGGTGGGGCGAATGCCCACGATTTCGACTTCCTCCATTTTCTTAAGGCGACCGCGTTCGACACGGCCGGTACACACGGTACCACGACCTTCAATGTTGAACACGTCCTCAATAGGCATGAGAAAGGGTAAATCCAGCGGACGCTGCGGTTCGGGAATGTAATTATCCACCGCGTCAATCAGCTCGGTGATTTTCTTTTCATACTCCGCATCGCCTTCGAGTGCTTTCAGCGCGGAACCACGAACGATTGGAATATCGTCGCCGGGAAACTCATACTTGCTGAGCAAGTCACGAATTTCCATTTCCACGAGATCGAGAAGTTCCGGATCATCCACCATATCGCACTTGTTCATGAAAACGACGATTGAAGGAACGCCGACCTGACGTGCAAGCAGGATGTGTTCGCGGGTCTGCGGCATCGGGCCGTCCGCCGCACTCACCACGAGAATGGCACCATCCATCTGCGCCGCACCGGTGATCATGTTCTTGATGTAGTCGGCGTGCCCTGGGCAGTCCACGTGAGCGTAGTGACGTTTCTCACTCTCGTACTCCACGTGCGAGGTGTTGATAGTAATTCCGCGCTCTTTTCTTCGGGAGCGGCGTCAATTTCGGCATAATTGCGTGCCTGCGCTTTGCCGGTTTTGGCGAGCACCGTGGTGATCGCTGCC
>JAJTXO010000982.1 GCA_021463315.1 Caldilineales bacterium
CACCGAAGCGCCCGCCGCCGAGGCCCCCGCGGCCACCGAAGCGCCGGTCGCGCCGGCTGAGCAGACCAAGATCGTCTTCTACCAGCGCGGCTACGTCGAGGGCGGCACCGATGCCGGCTCCGTCAACACCGACAAGGCGGTCGCGATGTTCGAGACCCACAATCCCGACATCGACGTGCAGATCGTCGGCATCCCCTGGACCGCGGAAGGGGACACCAAGCTGGAGGCCGCGCTGGCGGCCGGCACCGACATCAACGTCTTCCGGGTGACCAGCCCCAACCTGCCGCGCTACGCCAAGCAGGGTATCCTCTCCGAGATCACCCCCTACATGAGCGACGAGACCAAGGCCGACTTCTACGACAGCGCCTTCCAGGTGGCTACGGTGGACGGCAAGGTCTGGGCCTGGCCGCTATGGGTCACCGCCATCTCCGTCTTCGCCAACACCGACATCTTCGCCGAGCGCGGCGTGGAGCTGCCCACCATGGACGATCCCTGGACCTGGGACGAGTTCGTGGAGGCGGCCAAGCAGTTGACTTTCACCCACGACGACGGCACGCCGGTCTACGGCTTCACCTCCTCCTCCAAGTGGGGCGCGGTGGAGTATTATCCCCTGATGTACATCGACGGCGGTCGCATCCTCAGCGCTGACGGCACGCAGTTCGTGCAGAATCAGCCGGAAGGGGTGTCCGCGCTGGACAAGCTGGGCAGCCTGGCGCTGGAGCACAAGGTGACGCCGCCCGACTTCGGCACGGTGGACCAGGCCGGCGTGCGCGCCCAGTTCAAGGATCGCCAGTCGGTCGCCATGCTGATGAGCACCCCCGGCTTCATCCCTGACCTGGAGGGCTCCAGCTTCCCCTTCCAGGTGGTCCCGCCGCCCATGGGCGACGCCAACACACTGGTGACCAACGGCGCGTTCGGCCTCTTCGCGGTGGTGGATGTGGAAGACGAGGCCAAGCTGGTGGCCGCGCACAAGCTGGCTGACTACCTGACCAGCAGCCAGGTGGCGCTGGACGTAGAGGGCTGGCAGTTGGCGCCCGGTCTGCGCCGCAGCAACACCAGCTATGCCACCACGCCCAACCGCGAGGTGGTCGCCAAGCTGGTGGAGTACGGCGTCTACGAGGCCCCGGTGGCCACATCGGCCGAGCTGGGCCAGCAGTACGGCGCAGCGCTGCAGGCCATCATCCTGGGCGCGCAGAGCGCGCAGGAAGCCATGGACGAAATCGCCCCCGCCTACCAGGCTGAGCTGGACGCGCTGGGCCAGTAAAGCCCAGCCTGGACCCGCCAGAGCGAAGAGGAACGACCGCAGAGAAGCAACCGCAGAGAAGCAACCGCAGAGAACACAGAGAACGCGGAGAAAAGCAAGTACCTGTGTTGTGTGCGGACAGTCATCTAGTGCGGCTTTGCGATCCT
>JAJTXO010000983.1 GCA_021463315.1 Caldilineales bacterium
GATACTGTAACGACGCCCGGTTTTTGAGGATGCCTGAACTGTCGGTGACTCCCTTTTGTGCGTACCAAGTACCACCCGTCATCCTCGATGAGCTTGATAACGTCCCGAGCCTTCATACATCGCACCTGGCCGGACAATCGACAAACGCCTTCATTGAAGCGAGCAACGCCGACGCCACTTGCGGCGCGAGTCCCAGGACTTCGTCAGGCGTGTCGCCGGCCACTATCAGATTTGGCAGATCAGGGCTGGTCGCCAAATACCTGTAATCGCCTGTGTCATCCAGCTCTTCGACAACGACTCTCAGATTGTAGATTTCCATGGGCAGCCTCGGAATCACTCTCCGATGGTATCTGTCTCGATCTTTCATCCATCACGAAAACTGTGAGGTCATCTCTGAGTTCATTCTACGCGCGTAGGACGAACGGCGCAAATCGCTTTCGCCGCTTGTCGCCGGGCGAGCTTGACGTTTGTAGTCACTTAGGCTATCATGTAGCCACGTAATCCCAAGAGGTGCAACGATGACGCTAACAACTATCGGCATCCGTGATCTGAAGACCCATTTGAGCAGTTACGTTCAGGAAGCAAAAGCTGGCAACGTGGTCATAATCACCGAGCGAGGACAGCCTGTCGCCAGGCTGACGCCCATCCGTCCAACCGTTGAACAGCGGCTAGAGGAGTTGATCGAGGTGGGGCTGCTGGAATGGAGCGGGCAGCGATTAGCGCCGTTCACGCCGGAGGTCGCCGCGCGTGGCGACAAGACGATAGCTGAACTGCTGTTGGAGGATCGCGAATGATCCTCTATTTCGACTCCAGCGCGCTGGTCAAACGCTACATCGTTGAGATCGGCTCACAGAAAGTCGCTCAAGCTATAGCCCTGGCAGATATTACAGGTACAGTTGTCATTGCCCGGGCCGAGGTGGCAACCGCGTTTGCCAAAGCAGTGCGCATGGCTGTGTTGACTCGAGACGAAGCCCATGCCTGCCTGGAGCAGTTCCGGCGAGACTGGCCCCATCTGGTTCGCACCCGCGTCACTGAGGCTACAGCCGCGCGCGCCGATCAACTGGCCTGGCACTATCAACTGCGCGGCTACGATGCCGTGCATCTGGCCGCAGCGCTTCTGTGGCAAGACGCGCTGGGGGAGATGGTGACCATGGCTACCTTTGATCTCAAGCTGTGGCAGGTGGCCGCGCAGGCTGGCCTTCTCGTCTACCCCACGGACCTCCCGGAAATCGTCGCTCATGCCAGGCCGTCCGGGGATAATGCAAGTTGAGAAGATGATCCGGCAATAGCCGCTTGCGGCGAGTCGTCGCTCATGCGAGGCCGCCGGGGATAATGCAAGTTGAGAAGATGATCAGGCAATAGCCGCTTGCGGCGAGTCGTCGCTCATGCGAGGCCGCCGGGGGA
>JAJTXO010000984.1 GCA_021463315.1 Caldilineales bacterium
GCGCCGCCAGCTCGATCCCTCCCCCGCTCTGGCCGGTCTCCGACCGAGCCTCCCCTCCCCCGCTCTGGCCGGTCTCCGACCGAGCCTCCCCTCCCCCGCTCTGGCCGGTCTCCGACCGAGCCAGCTCACTCGCGGCGCGAATCCCCGCCTCGATCTTGTCCATCGGCAGCGGCAGACCGATCACGCCGGTGGACATGACCAGCGCCGAGCCAGCCGGCAGGCCCAGCGCAGCCTCCACCAGCGCGGCCATGGCCGCAGCGTCGGCCAGCCCCTGCTGGCCGGTGCAGGCGTTGGCATTGCCCGCGTTGATCGCCACCGCGCGCACGGTCGTCGGGTTGGCCTGCAGCGCGGCGCGATCATACAACACCGGCGCGGCCGGAAAGCGATTCTGGGTGAAAACGCCGGCCGCGCTGCACGGCGCGTCGCTGACGATCAAGGCTAAATCAAGCGCGCGGCCGCCGTAGGCCGCGGTCTGTGGCTTGATGCCGCAGGCTACGCCGGCAAAACGAAAACCAGGAACGCCGTTGTCTGTCATAGGGTACCTCATGCGACGGCTGAGCATCGTACAGCCCAGCCCGTGGGAGTTGAGAAAGCGCTGCACTGCGGCCATCTCCTCGGCCGTACAGCCCAGCAGCAGCTTGATTTCTACATCGCGCTTCGCCGCGTCAGCCGTGCAGACGATGCCGGTGACGCTGCGCCCTGGAGTTCAGGTTGTTGGGCTGTTGCTCATGCCAGCCAGCAGCTCGGCCAGATGGACGACGCGACAGGCCACGCCGCGGCGCTCCAGCGCGCCGGCCATATGCAGCGCGCAGCCGGTCTCGCCCGTCACCGCCACCTGGGCGCCGCTGGCCTCGATGGCGCGGGCCTTGCGCTCGGCCATGGCGTTGGCGAGCTGTGGCATGCGTGTACTGAACAGCCCGCCGAAGCCACAGCAGGACTCGGCATCGGCCAGCGGCTTGAGCTCGGCGCGCTCGACCCCAGCCAGCAGGGCGCGGGCCTGCGGGTCGCTGCGCACCATACGCAACTGCTGGCAGGCCGGCTGATAGGTGACCTTGCCGTCGAAGTCAGCGCCGGTGTCCGTGACGCCCAGCACGTCCACCAGGTACTCGCTCAGCTCGTAGGTGCGCGCGGCCACGGCCACGGCCCGGCGCTGCCACTCGGGCTCATCAGCCAGCAGCCGCGGCATCTCCTGGCGCACATGGGCCACGCAGACCGGCGAGGGCGCAACGATGGCCGCGAAGGGCTCAAAGAGATCGACCCAGCGCCGCGCCAGCTCCAACGCCTCCGGCCGCCAGCCAGCCTGATGGGCCAGCGCGCCGCAGCAAGTCTGCTCCAGCGGAAAATCGACCGTCAGGCCCTGTCCTTCCAGCAGCGCCACCGTCGCCTCCCCCACCTCCGGCCGGT
>JAJTXO010000985.1 GCA_021463315.1 Caldilineales bacterium
GCGGCGAGTCGTCGCTCATGCGAGGCCGCCGGGGGATCAATCCCCCGGCTACAGTGCGGCGCCCCGTCAACGGGGCTGAAGAACGTGCTCAACACGCGCTAGCCCGTTGCAACGGGCGCTGTTGTGTAGCCGGGAAACTTCATTTCCCGGCGAGATCGCACGTAGCTGAGCCCCCTCTATTGCGACTGTTATCTTAAGGCTCGTAATCCGGCTTGTGCGGTCCCCCTTCAAATTGGCTTCGTTAGCGTCTCAAACCGGCCAAATCGCTTTGCACTGAGCTAGCCTGAGGAGAACCGATGCGCGTGAAGATTGTCAGCGCTTCATGGTAGCGCGCCCGTGCCTCCTGGTACTCCGCCAACTTCACATGCACATCGCCCAGCGCCTTGATCGAGTCTGCGCGCAGTTTGACATCGACAAGATGGTTGGCGATATCAAGGGCTGCCTGAGCGTGCTGGCGAGCCAGGGGAATCTGGTCCACGTAACAGGCCAGGCGCGCCACTTTGAGGTGCAGATCGGCCAGGAAACGCGGCGGCGCATCGAGCTGGCCGCCCAGGTCTTCCAGCAGTCCCTGGTACAGCCGCAACTGGCGCTGGGTCTCGTCCAGGTTGTCGATGCTGATGTCCCAGCCGACCAGCGGCCGGACCTGCTCCACAGGCAGCGGCTTATCGACCGTGAAGTCGAACACCCCGCTGCGCTGGGCCCAGAAATGGGGCGCCTGGCGCGCCGCCAGGCCCCGCCCTGGCGGCGTTACCCAAAAGACCAGACCGTGAGGATGCTGCGAAAACAGCTCGCGGTTGTAGTCCAGCGCCTTCCAGATCTCCTCGCCGGCGCGCTCGAAGTCGAACAGGAAGACGACGGCGCGTTGGGAGCGGGCCGCCTCAGGCATGCGCTCCAGATAAGTGTAGGGGTACGGATCGTGGGGCGAATAGGTCCATTGATACACCGGCAGCGGCGCCAGCAGGGCAGTCAATGCCTCCACCACCTGCTCGCGCGTGGCGACCTGGTTGTAGAGCGCAAAGGCCCAGCACCCCGCACGGGCATAGCGCAGCAGCACTAGCAGGTTGGTGAAATCGTCCCGCGCCGTCACCTCCGGCCATGCGTCGGGCGCCATTTCTGCAGCCGCGCCGTTCCCGCCCCCGGTCGGGAGGGCTGGGATCCTGGCCGGCGCCGTTGCCGTGGTCACGGTGCGCGCTCCTGCAGCAGCTTCTCCACCAACGGATGCACGTCGCACCAGGCCTCGCCGTCCTCTTCGTACTGCAACAGCGCCAGCGACTGCAACAGATCCTGGACGCCGGAGTTGTTGCTCAAGCGCTTGTCGGCATGGCGCGCAGCCAGCAGCTCGTAGTCCGTGCTGGCCAGCGCGGCAATGAAGTCGTTGCGCAGCTCGACGGCTGCGCGCTGT
>JAJTXO010000986.1 GCA_021463315.1 Caldilineales bacterium
AACCGGGGTCGAGACTTCCGAAGTCTGCGCAGGTTTGTTCAAAACGAGCTCACAGTCCATAAGACTTCGGAAGTCTTCCTCACGCAAAGGCGCAAAGAGCAGAAATTCTTGGCATTCTTGGCGGCTTTGCGTGAGAATCGTGTACTGCTGAATTTGGAATGGCTGTCCCGGGGGCAGGGCTGTTGACAAAGCGGGCAAAGGGGGGTATACTGCGCGCAACGCTTGTGCAGAATAGCACAGAGTGGCTGTGCCATGCGCCGGCTGAGCGTGCGGCTGGCGCCGCTGCCCCATAGAAAGGATCGATGGTGAAGAGACGATTGCTGTTTTTGACGACGCTGCTCTGCCTATCGGCGCTGCTCACGCCGATGGCTGCGGCGCAATCTACGGATGGTTCGGTGGTGCGAGCCGTGCTGTTTTATTCGCCCACCTGCCCCCACTGCCACACCGTGATCAACGAGACACTGCTGCCCATGATGGAGCAGTACGGCGAGCGCCTGCAGGTGATCGGCATCGACATCACCCAGCCGGGCGGCGCGGCGCTCTACGAGGCATCGACCGAGCAGTTCCAGGTGCCCGACGAGCTGCAAGGGGTGCCGCGCCTGATCGTCGGCGATCGCTTCATGGTGGGCAGCGTGCAGATACCGCAGGAGTTCCCCGGCATCGTCGAGCAGGGGTTGGCCGGCGACGGCATCGACTGGCCGGCCATTCCCGGCCTGGCCGAGGCGCTGGCTGCCAACCAACAGGCTCAAGAGGCCCAACAAGACGCGGCCGTGACGGCCGCGCCCACCGAGGCCGCGGTCACAACACCGCCCCCCGCGTTGACCGCGACGCCTGAAGTCGTGGCCATCACCGCCGAGGGGCTGCCGCCGGCCAGCAATCCGGCGTCGGGCGACATGCCCGCGGGCGGCTGGCTGGCCGTGGCGCTGCTGGGCGGCATGGCGCTGGCGTTGCTCTACGCGCTGCTGCGCATCTGGCGCGCGCGCCTGGCCCTGTTGCATCTGGACCAGCCGCTGACCGCCGCGGCCAGCTCGCCGCTGATTCCCGCCCTGGCTCTGTTGGGTTTGGCCGTGTCAGCCTACCTGGCCTATGTGGAGATCAGCCACACCGCGGCCGTCTGCGGGCCAGTGGGCGAGTGCAACGTGGTGCAGACCAGCCGCTACGCCCAGATTGCTGGCATTCCGGTGGCCGTACTGGGGCTGATCAACTACCTGGGCGTGTTGGCGCTGTGGGCGGCGCAGCGCTCTGGCGCAGGTCGATGGGCCCGGCCGGCTGGCCTGGCTCTGCTGGCGCTGGCCCTGTTCGGCGTGCTCTTCTCCATCTACCTGACCCTGCTGGAGCTCTTTGTGATCCACGCGGTCTGCATGTGGTGCCTGAGCTCCGCGCTGATCGCCACCCTGATCAT
>JAJTXO010000987.1 GCA_021463315.1 Caldilineales bacterium
TCCACCAATCTACCAACCTACCAACCTACCAACCTACCAACCTACCAACCTACCAACCTACCAATCTACCAACCTACCAATCCACCTGCCGATTCCGATAGATCCGCACGCCGTCCCCATCGTACACCAAGTCCATGATCTGCGCCAAGCGCGCCTCGGACTGCGGCGTCACGCCGTAGACCTGCCGCTCCAGATCGCCCACCAGCACATAGTCGATCTGCCACTGGTTGAGCAGCCCTTGCAGCTCGGCGCCGGTGGCGCTGCCGTAGATGCGCTCGATGACCGGCTTGCGCGGCTCCTGCACGACCGTATCGCCGCGCCATTGCAGCTCATGCCCCTCCCAGCCCAGCAGCGTGGGCAGGCCGGTCAGCGCCGAGATGCGGCCGGCGTAGGTATAGGAGCCGCCGTAGGCCTCCAGCACCCTGGCCACGCCGGGCACGTTCTGGCGCAGCCAATCCGCCGCGGCGGTGTCGGCCGGGTTCTGGCGCGCCAGATAGGCAGTGCCGTCCAGCGTCGGCTGGGTCTGGAAGCGCTCGGCGCGGGTGTAGGTGGCCAGCGCGGGATAGAACAGCCCGGCCACGGTGAGCAGCGCGATCAGCGTCAGGCCGCCCCAGCGCAGCGCCCGGCCAGCGAAGCGCGCCAGCCAGGCCACGCTGAAGGCTGCGACCAGCGCCAGCAGCACCCAGGCCTGATAATAGAACTTGAATACCGTGTTCATGCGCGTGCCGAAGGTGTCACGCAGATAGACAAACTCCACGCTGAAGGTCAGCAGCAGCGCAGTAAGCAGCAGCAGCAGCGCGAAGGTGATGACAGGGTGACTGGGTGACAGGGTGACGGGGTGACTGGGTGACTGGGTGACAAGGTGCTGCTGGGCCGCATCCATCACCTGCTCGGGCTGGTCTGTGCGTAGCCACCGAGCCCGCCGGGCCACGCCCGCCAGCAGCGCCAGCACCCAGCCGATCAACCCGGCCAGCAGCAGGTAGGTCCACGGCGAAGCCAGGCGAATTTTGCCTACCTCCACGACGAGTTGGCCCAGGCTGGCGATGCCGGCCTCCTGCACCATGGGCAGGCTCTGCAGTCGCGCCACCAAGGTCTGGCCGCCAGGCATGGCCAGACCGAGCAGCAACGCCCCGCCCAGGAACACGATCGGAATGGCGATGGCCGCGGCTCCATACCCGGCCCAGCGGCGAAGCAACCCCTGCTGGCCCTGGCTCAGCCCGATCAACAGCAGGATCGCCGCGGCCAACAGCGGGCCAAACATGACGAAGAACTGCGGCAGCCGGGTGGGGTTGATGAAGTTGGGCAGGATGCCGCCAGCCTGCGACTGAAAGCCGATGTAGAAGGGCAGATAGAGCACCACGCCCGTCACACCCAGCGCGGCCGCGCCCAG
>JAJTXO010000988.1 GCA_021463315.1 Caldilineales bacterium
AACCGGGGTCGAGACTTCCGAAGTCTGCGCAGGTTTGTTCAAAACGAGCTCACAGTCCATAAGACTTCGGAAGTCTTCCCCCTCTATTGAGATGATACTGCGGCGACTTCCGAAGTCTTGGGCTGAGCAAGTACGATTCATCTTTCACGCGCTGCGCGCCAACTACGAAAACCAGGAGAACTCCGATGACCTACGTGCTGCCATCCTACCGCGACGCCGTCGCTTTCAATCCAGAGCGGTTCAACCCCATCACCCTGGCCGGCAACGAGCGCGCCAAGGTGATCCTGGCCTGCTTCGAGCCGGGCCAGTTCATCCCCGTCCATCGACCGGGAGTCGATCTGAGCCTGCTGGTGCTGGAAGGAGAGGGGCGGATCGTGGCTGGCGAAGAAGAGCTGAGCGTGCAAGCCGGCGCGATCGCCTTCGTGCCGGCTGGCGAGCGCCGCGGCATCAAGGCTGAGACGCGCCTGGTGATCCTGCACGTGGTGACGCCGCCGCCCACCCAGGAAGATCACGTCCAGGTGATGGCGGGCCTGCAGGCCGGCCAGTGGCAGTGAGGCGACACGCTTGCCCCGCATTCACGAGTTCTCTGGTTCTAACGGATTCTATGGGTGGGTGAGAAATGAGGCATAATTGACCGAAAACTAACAGGTAAACGGTCAAACATGCCTCAACGGAATTATAGCCGAGAACGAACCAATGTTGCCAAACTGAACAAGCGAGCGATTGCCGGTCTCCAAACCGCCCACAGAATCCGCTAGAACCCGGATTGCCATGCTCAAGCGCCGCACATTCGAGAAAGGAATCAAGCCCATGATCATCGACCTGCTCGTCAACGCTCACTACTACGAGACTCTCAGCCCGCGCATCCAGCAGGCCTTCGACTTTCTTCGGCAAACCGACCTGGCCGCGCTGGCGCTCGGCATCCACGAGATCGACGGCCGCGCGCTCTACGCCAGTGTCCAGACATTCAGCACCCACCCGCTGGCCGAGGGCGGCTGGGAGGCCCATCGGCGCTACGCGGATCTGCATTACGTGGTCGAGGGCGCCGAACGCATCGGCTATGCCCCGGCCGGCAGCCTCGCCGCCGGCGCCTACGACGCCGACAGCGACTTCATGCCGTTGACAGGAGAGGCCGCCGCGCTGGTGCCTGTGCCCAGCGGCGCCTTCATGCTCCTGTGGCCCGAGGAGCCGCACATGCCTGGCCTGGCCGTGGACGCACCGGCGTCGCTGCGAAAAGTGGTGATCAAGATCGCAGTTTGAGATCGCGCGTCTGTGCGAGTCACTGCTCAGGCTGATAGCCCAGCCCCAGCTCGGCCGGCTGGCCCAGATCGACGGGGTGCAGGTAGCGCCCGGCCCACGTCTTGCGCTGACGGAACAGTGCGCCACATG
>JAJTXO010000989.1 GCA_021463315.1 Caldilineales bacterium
GAACCGGACGATTTGGCAATCGTCCTACGCAGGCTCAACCAGTCTTGAACACACCCTTTTGCTTCGTTGTCCTGTCGATACTATTCCGTGGCGGGTGCGTAGTCGTCGATTTCGCTACGTCGCAGACAGGTTTCGATACGCCGCAGACGGGTTTCGATACGCCGCAGACGGGTTTCGATACGCCGCAGACGGCTACTCAACCCACGGCTACTCAGTCAACGACCACGCGCCCGGCGGCGGAGCAAACGTTGATTGAGTAGGCCGCCGTATCGAAATCAACGGTCTGCAACCTGACGCGGGGTCACGCGCCGAAGCGGGTCTGGATGTACTTCATGGCCCGGCTCATCGGCAGAGGCTGGCTGGAGTTGCCGGTGCGGATATAGAACTCCTCCTTGCCCTTGAAGCTGAGATAGGCCGGCGTGCTGGCCGGAGAGACGGCGACCACAGCGATGGCCGCGCCGGCGATCTCCTCGAAAGTCAGGCTGACGTACTGCCGGAACTCAGCGCCGATCATGCTGTTGAAAGCCTGGTTGAAGACGTTCTCGAAGCCGTCGGCGTTCTTCTTGGGCAGAGCGCTGAAGTCCCGCTCCAGCCCCAGCGCTTCTCCTTCGTCGCTGACGCCGATCAACAAGACGCCGCCAGCCGTGTTCATGAACGCGGCCAGGTTCTTCATCACCGGCTCGTACAGCTCTTTGTTGACCGCCTGGCGATAGTAGTCCCACAGCAGGCTGGCTTTGAACTCGACCCACTGGCCCTCGCCGCCGGCGATCAGCTCCGCCGCTGGCTTGGGATCGTGCATGGCCAGCCGGGCGCGCGCCAGCTCGGCCATCTGGCTGATCTGCTCGGCGTAGTATTCCGGGGCGGGGATGTCGTTGAGCACCACCGCGGCCTTACCGGCTGTGCTGCTCATCGCCACGTCGCCGTAGTCCAGGCGCCGGCCCAAGGGGCCTTGGCTGGCGACTGCGCTGCCGATGGCCGCGGTGTCGGCCAGCTTCTTGCTGCTCTGCAGGACGCCCCCTCTATGCATGATCTGCCGGCTGTCGATGACGTAGACAGGCACGTACCACGTCATAAAGGCCACCACCACCAGCAGAAATTGAACCGAGGCCAGGGTCAGCACCACGAACAGGGTGTAGTCCGGCACTACCCGGGCCAGGAAGGTGGTCTGATAGTCGCCGCGCAGGTCCAGCGCCACAGCGACGAAGGTGGGCAGCAGCGCGAAAAAGAAGATCAACAGAGCCACCCGTTTGAGGAAGAAAAACGGGCTCTTGCGAATGACGATTTCAGCCTGGTTCATAGCTAGCGGGTTTTCATCCACTCCACGCTCGGGCCGGTCTCCGACCGAGCCCGCTCCATGCTCGGGCCGGTCTCCGACCGAGCCC
>JAJTXO010000099.1 GCA_021463315.1 Caldilineales bacterium
ATGATGCTGTTGCTGGTGTTCTTGATCGCCCTGTGGCCTACACCCGCGCCCGGCCAGGCGCCGGCCAGCTCCAACACTCCCTCCGCGTTCGACGCCATCGTGCCCGATCTCGACCCTGGCCGTGAGCGCTATCTGGCCGAGCCGGGCGAGGATCCCAGCCTGGAGAGCCAGCATCTGCTGGCTATGGGCGATTACTTCTACCACCGCGTCAGCTATCCCACCGGCCAGTTCGACCCGGCCTGGTACGCGGCGGCCAAGACGCAGGATGAGCAGGTGCCGCGCGGCGTGCCGGCTGGCGAGATCGTCTACAACCGCGCTGCCAGCCAGTCCCCCCTGGCGCTGGACCCAAGCCGCTTCACCTCGCTGGGGCCGAAGCCGTTGCAGAGCGACGGCTGTATCGGCTGCTATCGCTATGGCCTGGTCAGCGGCCGCACCAACGTCTTTGCCATCGACCCGGTGACGCCCAACGTGGCCTATCTGGGCTCCAACGGCGGCGGCGTCTGGAAAACCACCAACTGCTGCTCAGCCAGCACCACCTGGACGCCGGTCACCGACGATCCGCTACTCTCGACCATCGCCATCGGCGACATCGTCATCGATCCCAACGACCACAACACCGTCTACGCGGGCACCGGCGACCTGCGCTTCGGCTCCTTCGCCTTCGGCTCGGCCGGCGTGCTCAAGAGCAGCGACCAAGGCGCCACCTGGAGCGTGCTGGGGGAGGATGTGTTCAACGCCGCCTACAGCCAGCCGCCCGGCGTCTTCCCGCAATACCAGGCCATCGGCAAGGTGCAGGTCGATCCCAACAACAGCAGCCGGCTGGTGGTGGGCACCAAGACCGGCCTGTTCCTCTCCTACGACGCGGGCGACAGTTGGACCGGTCCCTGCCTGGCCAACAGCTTCACCACGCAGCGCCAGGACACCACCGGCCTGATCCTGCGCGATACGGGCGCCAACACCCAGATCTACGCGGTGATCGGCGTGCGCGGCTATGCCACCACGGTGCAGGTGGGGCTGGAGCAGAACGGCGCCAACGGCGTCTATCGCGCGCTGCTGCCGGCCAGCGGCTGCCCCACCGGCTGGGAGACGCTGAGCCGGGCCGACAACGGCTGGCCGGCCGGCACGGCCACCGGCGCGCCCATCGGCGCGGGCAGCGGCAACCAGTTGGGCCGGCTGGATGCGGCCATCTCGCCCAGCAACCCGAACGTGATCTACGTGGCCGCGCAGGCGATCCTGGCCAGCGGCGGCACCCAGCGCGGCGGCCTGCTGGGCATCTGGCGCACCACCGACGGCGGCCTCACCTGGAGCAAGCGCGCTGGCCCCAGCGGGCTGACCGGCTGCATGGGCGACTACGGCCAGAACTGGTACGACCAGAACATCGTCGTCGATCCCAACAACCCCGATGTGACCTATCTGGACACGGTGGACATCTTCCGCTCCACCAACGGCGGCGCGACCTACGTCAACCTGACCTGCGGCTATGCCGGCGGCACCACGGTGCATGTGGACCAGCACGCGCTGGCCTATCTGCCCGGCTCCTCCAGCGTGTTGCTGGCCGGCAACGACGGCGGCGCGTATGTGACCCTCAACGCCGACGCGGCGAATCCGAGCTTCAGCCAGCTCAACAACTCGCTGCCCACGCTGGAGTTCTATTCCGGCGACATCACGGCCAATTTCGCCACCGCGGCCCAGCCGGGCGCCAACGGCGGCATGCAGGACAACGGCTCGGCCGTCCACGTCTGGACCAGCGGTAGCCCCACCCAGGCCGTGTGGCAACTGCGCAAGGGGGGCGACGGCATGTTCGCGCGCATCGAGCCGGTGCTGGGCCAGCGCTGGTATCAGGAAAGCCAGAACGGCAACCTGGCGGTCAGCACCACCGGCCCCCTGGGCGCGCAGACCTCGGCCAGCGGCGCGTGGAGCGGCGACCGGCTGAGCTTCATCTTCCCCTACGAGATCCAGAAGAACGGCTGCCCGCCCACCGGCTGCACACACATGATCGCCGGCTCCCACCAGGTCTACGAGTCGGTCAACGGCGCGATCGGCGGCACGGCCAGCGCGCGCTGGCATGTCAACAGCGGCGACCTGACCAAGAACACCCTGGCCGACCGCTCCTTCATCAACCAGCTCAACTACGCCTGGAGCGACAACAGCCGGGCTATCGTCGGCACCAACGACGGCAACGTGCAGATGGGCTTCAACCTGGGCCAGGGGGTGGCCAACAGCGCCACCTGGGTCAACGTCACCGGCGGCAACGCGCTGTTGCCCAACCGGCCGATCCTGGACGTGTTCCAGGACACGGCCAACCCGCTGATCGGCTACGCCGCGGTGGGTGGCTTCGACCAGAACACCCCCGCGCAGCCGGGCCACCTCTTCCAGGTGACCTGCACGGCCAACTGCACCGGCTTCACCTGGCTGAACAAGAGCGGCAACCTGCCCAACATCCCGGCCAACTCGGTGATGGTCAACCCCAACTTCCCGCAGCAGCTCTTCGTGGGCACCGACTGGGGGCTGTACTACACCAACGACATCCACGCGGCCACGCCAGAGTGGCACCGCTTCCAGGCCGGCCTGCCCAACGTGATGATCTGGGATATGGCGGTGGACAGCGGCGCGACCACGCTGGCGCTGTGGACGCGCAGCCGCGGGGCCTATGTCTGGCCGCTGCCGGCCGCGCCCTTCCGCACCTGTCCCGACTTCGACGGCAACGGCGCGATCGATGTGCTGGACATCGGCACCATCGCGGCGCACTGGGGAGAGACCACGGCCTCGCCTGGCTGGGACAACCGCTACGACCGCGACAGCGACGGCGATGTGGATATCGTGGATATCATGCTGGTGGTGAACGCCTTCGGCGCTGGCTGCCCGGCCGACGCAACCGGGAGTCTCTCATGACCGCTGAGCAGCGCTTCCAGGTGTGCCATCTGGATGCCAGCGACTACACCGAGATCGTGGAGCTCTGGCAGCGGGCCGGGCTGCACATCCGGCCCACCGGCCGCGACAGCGCGGCGGCCTTTGCGCGGCAGATGGCCACCGGTGTGCAGACCCCCATCGGCCTGCGCGCCGGGATGCGGCTGGTGGGGGTCGTCCTGGCCACCCACGACAGCCGCAAGGGCTGGATCAATCGTCTGGCCGTGGACCCGGACTATCGCCGCCAAGGGCTGGGCACGCGGCTGATTCGCCTGGCCGAGGAACACTTTCGCAGCCTGGGCATCGAGATCTGGGCCGCGCTGATCGAGGAGTGGAACGAGGCCTCGCTGGCCCTGTTTCGCAGCGCCGGCTATGCCCTGGCCGATGACATCGTCTACGCCAGCCGGCGGGATCGAGCAGAGGTGTGAGGCGAAGACTGGGGATGGCACGAATCCACCCATCGCGTTATGACCTGCTGGCCCTGGTCATCATCGTGGCGGCTCTCTCGCTGCTGCACCTGCGCGGGATCCTGCCAGGCCAGACCTTCTTGCCCATCGACCTGGCCAACAACCTCTTTCCCTGGCGCAGCGGCGACTTCCAGCCGCTGGCCAACACGCTGACCACCGACACGCTGTTCCAGTTCTATCCCAACCTGGACGTTTCGGTCGACATCCTGCGCGCCACCGGCCAGTGGCCGCTGTGGAACCCGGCGATTCTGTTGGGCCATCCGATCATCGCCGACCCCAATGCGCAGTCCTTCTACCCGGTCTACCTGGCGCTGGGCTTGGCGCTCGGCGCGGCGCGAGCCCTGGCCATCGGATCGTGGCTACACGCGATCCTGGCCGGTTTTCTGGCCTTCGCCTGGATTCGCACCCTGGGCCATGGCCGGCGGGCCGCGCTGCTGGGCGCTATCGCCTACGCGGCCGGCGGACAGATGGTGACTTGGTTTGGTGCGCGCCAGTGGCTGGGCACGTTGACCTGGCTGCCGGGCGTGTTGTGGGCTTTCGAGCTGTTTCTGTTGCGACGCCGCTGGCGCTGGCTGGCGCTGGCTGCCCTGTTCCAGGGGTTGGCATTGCTCAGCGGCCAGTTCCAGGTGTGGCTGGCCTTCAGCCTTTTCCTGCTGTTCTACGCCGGCCTGCGTGCCTGGGAGGAGCACCGCGCCGGACGGAGGCCGGGACTGTATCCCCTGGCCGGGGCGGCGGCTATCGTCGCGCTGGGCGGCCTGATGGCCGCAATCCAGGTGCTGCCGTCGATCGAGTATCTGGAGATGAGCCACCGCTCCCGCGCCCGGCTGGTGGGCACGGCCATGGAACCAGTGCAATTGATCAGCCTCCTGATTCCCGACTTCTTCGGCAATCCGGCAACCGTGGGCGACTACTGGGGGCAGTTCAACTACAGCGAGGCCACCATCTACGCCGGCCTGGTGGTGGCGCTGTTGGCCGTTCTGGCGCCTTTCACCGTGCGCAGGCGCCGTTTCCTGGCGGTGGGCCTGGCCCTACTGGCTGTGGCCGTGAGCTATTTCATCGTCGGAGGGCCGGGAATCGGGCACTTACAGGCCATTCCGGGCCTACAGTACTTGGCCCTGGCCCGCTCAGCCTTCTTGTTGTCCTTGTTGGCAGCCCTGCTGGCAGCCATGGTGATCGACGAGGCGCCGGCTTCGCCTTGGCCGCCCCTGCTCGCTGCCCTGCTGCTGGTCGCGGTGGTTGCGCTGGCCTTCAGCGCTGACTGGGGCGGCGCGCAGCAGCACTGGGTGGATATTCAACAGCCCGTGCAGCGAGCCAGCCTCCTGCTGCTGGCAGCCGTGGCGCTGCTGGTTGTGCGCGCGCTCCTCGCCAATGCTCGCCGCTGGGCCGAATGGGCGTTGATTGGGCTGGTCTTCCTGGACCTCTACCTGTGGGGCCATGACTTCAACCCGGCCGGCCCCATCGACCAGCTCTTGCCGCCCAACGAGGCGACGGCGTTTATTCAGGCCAACGCCGGCCAGCAGCGAGTGGCGCCGTTGCTGCTGGGCTGGGAAATGGCCTTCGGTCCCAACATCCTGTCGACCTTTGGCGTCGCCGAGCCAGGTGGCTATTCCTCCTTGGTGCAGACCAGGCTGCGCCAGTTGTTCACCGCCGGCGATCCAGAGGGCCAGCACTGGAACGTCCTGGGGCTGCTCGATCCCTCGCTGCGCCTGCTGGACCTGTTCCAGGTGGGGCACGTCGCGTCTCCTCAGCCGACCGCTGCGGTGGTAGGTCGCGCCGAGGTGCTGCGCATGGCCTGCACGGGCAGCACAGCCGAGATCACGGCCAGCGCGCCCCAGAGCGGCCGCTTCACACCCGTAGACAGCGCGATCAACCGCTTGGACTTCAAGTTCCATGCAGCAGGCGAGGCTGCTGGCGATGCGACACTGCTGGTACGGCTATGGCAGGGCGAAGGACGCGAGCGCCTGGTGCTGGAGGCCCAGCAGCCGGTCGCCGACCTGGTCGATGGAGAAGGGATCACCTGGAGGTTCGCCCCAGAGCCAGCCGCGCCCGGCCAAACCTACGTCTGGGAGATCAGCGCGGCCAACGGTGAGGCGCAGACCGGCGCCAGCCTATGCACGGCGCAGGATGGCCAGCCAGCCCTGGCAGTCTTTGGCCAGGTCTGGACCCAGGTCTTCGACGACGGCATCACCTACCTGAAGCGCAGCGCGCCCATGCCGCGCGCCTATGTGGTCTACGCCGCCGAGAGCGTCGCCGGCGACCAGCAGGCTGTGGAGCGCCTGCTGAGCCCCGCCTTCGACCTGCGCAACAGCGCGTTGGTGGCCGAGCCGCTGGCTTTGCCGGCCGAGGCCAGCCAGCCAGCCAGCCGGGCGACGCTGGTCGAATACGGCCAGTCTCATGTGGTTGTCGAGGCTACAGCCAGCCAGCCCGGGCTGCTCGTCCTGGGCGACCTGTATCATCCGGGCTGGCAGGTCACGGTAAACGACCAACCGGCCGAGCTGCTGCGGACCAACCATGTCCTGCGCGGAGTTCTGGTGCCGGCCGGCCAGCACCGGGTCGAGTTCCGCTTCCAGCCCAGCTCGCTGCGCAACGGCGGGCTGATCAGCCTGGCCGCGCTGCTAGTCCTGGCTGGACTGCTGGTGCTGGACCGGGTCGGGCGACTGAAGGAAACGGCACTTCAGACAAATGAACACGCCGTACTGAATCTGTGAACCCAATGGATTTGTCGCCAAGGAGATCATCGTGTTGGAGCTGAGCCAGCTTGCTGCACAGATTCGGGCCTGCCAGCGCTGCCGGCTGGCGCAGACGCGTGGGCGGGCTGTGCCGGGCGAGGGGCCGGAGCATGCGCCGATCCTGCTGATCGGCGAGGCGCCCGGCATGAACGAGGATCGCCAGGGCCGGCCCTTCGTGGGCCGTTCGGGCGATCTGCTGGAGGCGCTGCTGGCCAGCATCGGCCTGCGTCGCGGCGACGTGTTCATCGCCAACGGGGTCAAGTGCCGGCCGCCGGAGAATCGCGACCCGCTGCCCGACGAGATCGCGGCCTGCCGGCCCTACCTGGAGCGTCAGATTGAGCTGCTCCGCCCCCGGGTGGTGATCACGCTGGGGCGCATCGCCATGGCGCGCTATTTCCCCGGCCAGTCGATCTCCCGCATCCACGGCCAGATCCAGTGGGTGGAGGGTGTGGGCTATGTGCCCATGTTTCACCCGGCCGCGGCGCTGCGCAATCCGCCGTGGATGGCCGCGCTGCGCGAGGATTTCGCCCGGCTGGCGCCGCTGGTGGCCGAGCTCTACCCTGGCCGCACCGGCGAGCCGCTGGCCAGCCCCGCCGATGAAGCGGCGCAGTTGAGCCTGTTTTGATGCAGCTTTCCACTTTCGGGCCAGACGTGGTATACTCTTGCACGCATGTTCTATGCGTGGCTGGGCCGGCTGGCAGGCGGGTCTAGCCGTCGCAATCCCGTCCCAGGATTCGTGCAGCGAAAACGACATGGCTGGCAAACGAGGCAGTAGCTCCAAGAAAAAGAAAAGCCCGCAGCTCGATCTGGCCATCCTGCGCCAGGGCGAAGTCTGGGGGCTGATTCTGATTCTGCTAGGGGTGATGACGCTGCTGGCCATGCTGTCGTCGCGCCAGGGCGCGCTGACCGGCTGGTGGATCGAGCAGCTGCGCCGTCTGGTGGGCGATGGCGTGCTGCTGCTGGTGCTGCTGATGATCGGCGTCGGGCTGTGGGGCGTGCTGGCCGGCATCGGCCGGCTGGCCAATGCCTCGTGGCGCTGGCCGTTGGGCGGGCTGCTGCTCTTCCTGGCCATCGTCATCGGCCTGCACATGGACGGCTCGATCACCGACGCGCAGGCGCTGGAGCTGGCGCGCCAGGGCGAGGGGGGCGGCCTGCTGGGCTATGGGCTGAGCGAGCTGCTGATCAACCTGCTGGGCTACACGCTGGCCTGGGTGGCCGTGATTGCGCTGGGCGTTGCCGGACTGGTGCTGTTGGTGGGGCCGCTGCTGCTGGCCACCGGCGTCATGGCCACGATCTGGCTGCGCCAGCGCCGCGACGATCAAGACCTGGCCGCGGGCTGGACGGACAACGGCCAGGGCGTGTCCAGCGCGGAGCCCTCCTGGTGGGAGCAGCTCGCGGCGCGCGTGCGCGGCCTTTTCCGGGGGCAGCCGGAGCCAGAGCCGGATGAGCCGGCGCTGGTCATCGGCGGGCAGAACGGCAAGCCAGCTCGGGTGGTGGGCGAGCCGCCCGCGGCCACCGCTGCGCAGACCGCAGCCGGCCAATCGCGCGGCCCCGCGCCCGGCTCGGCCGATGCGCTGATCCCGCGCATCATCGGCGGCAGCCGCGCCTGGCGCCTGCCCGATCTGGCGGAGATCCTGGAAGAAGCGGAAGATGTGGAGATCAGCCACGACGACATCAAGGAGCGGGCGCACATCATCGAACAGACCCTGGCCGACTTCGGCCTGCCGGTGCGGGTGGTGGAGGCCAACCCAGGGCCGGCCGTGACCCAGTTTGGCCTGCAGCCGGGCTATCGGGAGCGGCGCCGCTCGCGCGATGAGATGCGCCGCGAGGCGGAGGACCTGCTCAAGCAGCGCGGCTATGGCACCTCGCGCCGGCCCATCACCGAGGATCTGGTCAAGGAGGCGATGGAGAACGAGGTGGAGAAGTATGAGCGGGTCAAGATCAAGGTCTCCAAGATCCAGTCGCTGACCAACGATCTGGCGCTGGCGCTCTCCGCCTCGCCGATCCGCATCGAAGCGCCCGTGCCGGGCCGGCCGCTGGTCGGTCTGGAGGTGCCCAACACGCAGAAGGCGCTGGTCTCGCTGCGCGGCGTGCTGGAGTCCGACACCTTCCGCCAGATGAAGAGCAGCCTGCGCATCGCGCTGGGCCAGGACACCTCCGGCCAGTCGGCCGTGGCCGATCTGGGGCGCATGCCGCATCTGCTGGTGGCGGGGGCCACCGGCTCCGGCAAGTCGGTCTGCGTCAATTCGATCATCGCCACCCTGCTGCTGACCCACACCCCCGACACCCTGCGCTTTCTGATGATCGATCCCAAGATGGTCGAATTGATCACCTACAACGGCATCCCGCATCTGCTGTCGCCGGTGGTGGTGGAGGTGGAGCGGGCCGTGCCGCTGTTGCGCTGGGCCACCGGGGAGATGGACCGTCGCTACAAGCTCTTCTCCAAGGAGGGGGCGCGCAACGTGGACGCCTTCAACGAGAAGCTGGCCAAGCGGGGCGAGCCGGTGTTGCCCTACATCATCCTGGTGATCGACGAGCTGGCCGATTTGATGATGGCCGCGCCCGACGATGTGGAGCGCTTCATCTGCCGGCTGGCGCAGATGTCGCGCGCCACCGGCATCCATCTGATCATCGCCACGCAGCGGCCCAGCGTGGACGTGGTGACTGGTCTGATCAAGGCCAATTTCCCCTCGCGCATCGCCTTCGCCGTCACCAGCCAGATCGACAGCCGGGTGATTCTGGACACCCCCGGCGCCGAGGCGCTGCTGGGCCGGGGCGACATGCTCTTCATGCGGCCCGACAGCAGCAAGCTGGAGCGCCTGCAGGGCTGTTTCGTCTCCGACGGCGAGCTGGAGAAGCTGGTGCGCTACTGGAAGGGGGTGCGCGTTAGCGAGGGCGGGGCCATCGATGGAGAGTTGCTGCCGCCGCCGGGCGGCCTGCCGGCCATGCCCGCGCCGCGGCCAGAGGATGTGGTGCAGGCCCCCCTCTGGGACGAGTTGATCCAGCAGCAGCGCGAGGCGCAGAACAGCGATGACCTGTATGACGACGCGGTCGCCGTGGTGCGCCAGGCGGGGCGCGCGTCGGTGTCCCTCTTGCAGCGCCGGCTGCGCGTCGGCTACAGCCGGGCCGCGCGGCTGATCGACCTGATGGAGGAGCGGGGCGTGGTGGGACCAGACCAGGGGGGCAGCATGGGCCGCGAGGTGCTGGCCGGCGACGCCCCCGCCGCCCGCCCGCCCATGGCCAGCCAGCCGGCCGCCGCGCCGCCGCGCTGGGCCTCGGGCGACACGCCGCCGTGGGAGGATGAGGACGATGAGCTGTAACTTGGAGCATGCGTCACTCTCAGGTATCGAACGATCGCCCCTGATGACCATGAAACTTGAGCTCTTCGCCATTCCTGGCATCCCCCTGATCCAGCCGGGCGACGACCTGCCTGGCATCGTCCTGGCCGCGGCCGCGGCGGCCGGCATGGCGTGGCGCGATGGCGATGTGCTGGCGCTGGCGCAGAAGATCGTCAGCAAGGCCGAAGGGCGCCTGGTCCATCTGCCGGAGGTTCAGCCATCGGCCCGCGCGCGGGAGCTGGCCGGCCAGACGGGCAAAGACCCCCGGCTGGTGCAGGTGATCCTGGAGGAGTCGACGGA
>JAJTXO010000990.1 GCA_021463315.1 Caldilineales bacterium
TGGCGTCGGTGCCCAGGCCGTTCTTCTCCACCGTGATGCTGGCGAAGCAGACCGGCTCCAGGTTCTTGAAGATCACAGGATCGGTCGCGCCAGGAGGCGCATACTGGTCCAGGGTGATGCTCACCGAGGCGGGCGTGACCGGGGTCCAGCCGCTCTTGATGGTCTCAGCGATCACCCACGTGCCGGGGGTCAACTGCAACACCGTGCCGCCGCTGGCGTCGGTCTTGTCGCTGTCCTTCACGGCCCACGGGTCGCCCTGGGGGGTGGCCGTCACGGTCCAGCCCGCGCCGGGCTGAACGGCGCCGTTGCGCAGCTCTTCCCACTTCAGCACGGTCACGTCGAACCAGCGGCGGATCTTGAAGAGCACGTTGTAGCACTTGGTGCCCTGCTCCGCCAGAAGCGTATAGCCGGTTTCGGCCACGCCGTTGCGGGGCGCTGCCGGTACAATGCCATCCCAGTCAAGGGGCAATTGCAGCGTGAAGTTGTAGTAAAGGCCAGCCGGCAGATCCTCGAACGTATAGGCGCCATTCGAGCCGACCGTAGCCGACACGGTCACCGTTGGGGCCATCTCAGGCGACTCAGCGCCCTCAGCCACAATCGTCAGAACCGGGTCGAACTGGGTGCCGTCGACCGGCTGCTCGCGGTGATTGATGACATACCCGCTGACACACACGGTCGCGCCGTTGTCAGTCGGCTCGTCGCCGCCAGCAAAGGTGCTGCTGGTCATCGCCATCAACATGGCCAGGGCGGCCACCAGGGCCAGGACCAGCATGAGCTTGCGAGATTTGCTAGACATGAGTGATTCTCCTTAGGTGTGTTGCTCCCGTGCCTCGACGGGGCTTCAGGTTGAGACGAAATCCGGTGACTCGACAAGTTGATGGGGTTGCCCTGGGGCTTCCTTGTCAACCTTGGGTAGCTAACCCTGTGGGCAAGCTTGCTGCTACCTCCGTGTCGGCCCGGGAGCCGTAGCCCTGGCCGGGAGAGCGGCCCCAGCCTGAGCTACAGCTCCAATCCTTGGCCGGTGTGTTCGCTGGCGGTTGCGCCAGGCTCTAGGACAACCGGATCCGCTGTCCAACATAGATGAAATTCGGATCCGAGATATTGTTGAGTTGCATCAGCGCGGCCACTGTGGTGCCGTGGCTGGCTGCGATGGAGCTCAGCGTGTCGCCGCGCTCCACCCGGTAGAAGTTGTCGCCAGCCGGGGCGGTCGCGCTGGCTGCCGCCGCCGACGCGGGCGCCGGATCGACGACCACCGGCTGGACCACCACCGGCTCGACCACCGCAGCGGCGTAGCTTCCACTGTCCGTCGCGCTGGCCATGGTAGGCTTCAGTCCATCGGTCTTAATCTTCTGAATCCCCTGCCGTACCTTTTCAGGTTG
>JAJTXO010000991.1 GCA_021463315.1 Caldilineales bacterium
AGCACCGTGCGCGCCTTGCTGTTGTAGAGCGAGAAGACGGCGAACAGCGCCACCAGCGCCAACAGGATCAGCGGGCTGCGCCAGCGCTGGCGGCTGGAGCTGGGATGGTTGCGCAGGTCCACCAGGCCGTTGATGGCCCAGCGCAGCGCCATCATGGCCGGGACCATCAGAAACGCGGCCGGAATGCTGAGCACCAGCGCGATGATGAACAGCCGCCCCAGGCTTTCATCGATGCCCGCCAGGCCGCGGCCGATGCTCACCGCCACGCTGGCCAGGCTGGCCAGCGTCACGCCGATGGCCGTGCTGTAGGGCCAGGCGCAGATCAGTCCCAAGAGCCCGCCCCACAGCGCGCCCAGCGCCACATTGCCCCACAGATTGAACGGCGGTTGATAGAGGGGAATGCCCGGCAGGAAGAGGATATTGATGCCCTGCGAGACGAAGATGTAGACCATGCCCAGGGCCGCGCCCAGTCCGATGCCCATCAGGCGGCGATAGCGGTCGACCTCGGTTGGGTTTTCTCTGACGGCAGCGGGAACGCGGTGCATGGGCCTCAGTGACCTCTCAGTTTGAGCGGCGTCACGCGCAGCGCGACCGAATAGCTGGCGGCAAACTCGCCGGATGTCATGCCGATGCCGGCAATGCCGGACTGGTATTTCGCTGCGTAGGCCGGCGCTTGATCCGCTGGCGACGCGGCCTGGTCGATCTCGGCCCGGCCGGTGAAGACGACGATATCCCCTCCCTGTCCATCGCTGTCCAGGTGCAGCGCCACCTGCGGCCGCTCCGCGGCATGGCGTAGCTTGGCCGCACCTGGCAGGCTGTAGATCAGAAAGGTCTCGCCGTCCCATAGAAACCAGACCGGCCTGGGCTGAGGCGTTCCGTGGCTGTCGATGGTAGTCAGCCAGATGATTTGTTCCTCGGCCAGCCGGCGCGCCACGCGCCGGCCAAATTCGGTAGCGATGTCGATCATGGAATGCTCCTGCGGTGGTTGTAGACTGGTGGGCTAGAGCAGGCGCCGGTGGCTGTCTTGTGGATCCAGACCGGCCAGCCGCCGAAAGCTGAAGGGGTTGGCATCGTCGTGGACCTTGCCCGCGACCAGATCGGCCAGCAGCCGGCCGCCGCCGGGCGCGCCCATGATGCCATGGCCGCTGTAGCCGGTGTTGAAGAAGAGCCCGCCCATCGCCGGATGCGGGCCGATGATCGGCTTGTCGTCGGGCGTCAGGGTGTATTGGCCGGCCTGAAGGAAGACCTGGTCGCGCTTGAGCGATTCGGCCACCTCCAGCCAGAAAGGACAGAGCCGGTAGACCCCTTCCAGCACCTCGTGGACAAAGCGCGGGTTGGTGGGCACGTCGTCCAGCGGCTCGCGCCGCCGCCCGCCG
>JAJTXO010000992.1 GCA_021463315.1 Caldilineales bacterium
TTGCGAGGAGGCCGCCGACGAAGCAATCCCGGCGTTGGACCATTGCCTACTTCGGTCATTGCGGGGAGGCCGCCTCCTCGCAATGACCGGATCAACTCATTTCGAGCCCACCCAAATGCTTTGGGCGCGGGTGGCGGGCGTGGGTGCGACAGAAACGACCTGGGAATTGCGTTTATTCAGATAGACCAGCCGCTTCCTCCGGCCGGATGAACGCTGGTTGCAGAGACGCCCCAACGACGTTTCTGACGAACCCTGGCTCTGTACGAAAGGCAGGCGACGACGATGGCAGACAAACAGGGCACTCCACTGGCCGATATCATCGGCTTTCCGGTCGATCTGGCTGATCGGCTGGCCGGGCTGTGGATCACCACGGCCGACGAGTTCTACAGCGCGACCGACGGCGATGGCGCGCTGGGCCTGGCTGGCTTCCTGGGCATCAGCGAGGAAAACGTAGCCGCGCTGGCCGACCTGGTCAGCCCCGATGTGAGCATGCGCGCGGTGGGGCCGATCGAGTTCCCCGGCCTGGGCGCGCTGGACGACGAGCCAGGCCTGGACCCTACTGAAGCGCCAGCCGCCGCGCCAGGCCGCGGCGCGCTGCCCACGCTGGTCAACCTGATCGATCTGATGCCGCCGGTGCGCGACCAGAAGAGCCGCGGCACCTGCGTGGCCCACGCGTGCGCGGCCGTGCGGGAGTATCTGCTGGGTCCCGACGCCAGCCCAGCCGGCGACCTGTCCGAGCAGTTCCTCTACTGGGCCTGCAAGGAGCGCGACAACTGGCCGGGCGAGGGCACCTGGATCAAGGTGGGCATGGAGGTGTTGCAGTCGCTGGGCGTCTGTCCAGAGCCGGTCTGGCCCTACAATCCCAACAAGATCCCGGGCAACGAAGGGCATGGACCCGCGCCGGCCGGCGCGGCCGAGGCCGCGGGCGCCTACAAGATCAGCCAGGGTGAGCTGTTGCAGGCGCGCTGGGTCAGCGCCATGAAGGAAACGCTGGCCGCAGGCAAGCCGGTGGCCTTTGCGGTGCCGGTCTATCGCTACTGGCTGACCGAGCCGGTGAAGTCCACGGGCGATCTGCGCATGCCGCTGGCCAACGAGCAGAGCATCGGCGGCCACGCCATGGCCATCGTCGGCTATCAGGACGACGCCACCGTGCCGGGCGGCGGCTATTTCATGATCCGCAACAGTTGGGGCGAGACCTGGGCCAAGGACGGCGCGCTGGGCGCGGGCTACGGACGGCTGCCCTACGAGTTTATCAGCCAGCACAGCCGCTCGGCCTACACCGCGAGCGCGCCCAAGCCCCAGCCAGAGCCGCCCAAGGCCGGCTCAACAAACAACTGATGTCTTTCCTTATCTGAAAAGCGTTCTATCTTATCC
>JAJTXO010000993.1 GCA_021463315.1 Caldilineales bacterium
CCGGCCGATCTGTTTGGCCGGCCCCACGAACACGCGCTGATCGATCCCGACAACGTCTATGTGCTGGCCCGCCACCTGCCCTGCGCCGCGGCCGAGGTTCCGCTGAGCAACATCGCTGGGCTGGGCCGCTTCGACGACGAGGCGCTGTTTGGCCCCGGCTTCGTGCCGGCCATGGTGCAGTTGGAGGAGCAGGGGGTGCTGGACTTCCACGGCGACCGCTGGACCTACACCCGCGGCGACTATCCGGCCGAAAAGGTCAACCTGCGCTCGGCCAGCGGCGGCCGCTTTGCCCTGCTGGACGAGGCGCGCAACCACCGCGTCCTGGAGGAGATCGAGGCCAGCAGCGCGCCGCAGCGGGTGCATCCTGGTGCGGTCTATCTGCATCAGGGGGAGAGCTATCTGGTGACCCGCTTCGACGCGGCCATGGGCTTTGCCGTGCTGCGGCCGGCCGAGGTGGACTACTACACCACGCCGCGGGAGTGGAGCGATGTGCGCATCCTGCGTTCGCTGGCGCACCGGCCCATTCCCGGCGGCTTTGCCTATTTCGGCATGGTGCGCGCTGCGTCGCAGGTGGTGGGCTATCGCCGCCTGCGCCACTATTCCGAGGAACTGCTGGGGGAGGAGATGCTGGAGCTGCCGCAGGCCACCTTCGAGACGGCCGCGCTGTGGTGGGATTTGGCGCCGGAGATCGTGGCCGCCTGCCAGCGCCGCGGGCTGGACTTTCTGGGCGGCATCCACGCGGCCGAGCACGCCTGCATCGGCATCCTGCCCCTCTTCGCCATGTGCGACCGCTGGGATATCGGCGGGCTGAGCACCCCGCGCCACGCCGACACCGACGCGCCGCAGATCTTCATCTACGACGGCTTCCCCGGCGGCGTTGGCATCGCCGAACGCGGCTTCCAGGAGCTGCCGGCCCTCTGGCGCGCCGCCTACGAGGTGATCGCGGCCTGCCCCTGCGAGGCCGGCTGCCCCAGTTGTATCCACAGCCCCAAGTGCGGCAACAACAATCAACCGCTGGACAAGGCCGCAGCCCGGCTGATCCTGGCAATGCTGTTGAAGGATCTCCCCTAGCGCCATCCGGCAGTCTGTAGTGACGACTTCAGTCGTTTCTGCGACCCCGGGGCCAACGAACGATCGCCAGGCGTCCCGCCGGGTTGGCTGCGAGTCGCCGCCGGAGTCGGGCGGGACGCCCTTGAGATCGTGGCGGGAGCGACTCGCCGCCGGAGTCGGGCGGGGCCAACGAACGATCGCCAGGCGTCCCGCCGGGTTGGCTGCGAGTCGTCGCCGGAGTCGGGCGAGACGCCCTTGAGATCGTGGCAGGAGCGACTCGCCGCCGGAGTCGGGCGGGGCCAATGAACGATCGCCAGGCGTC
>JAJTXO010000994.1 GCA_021463315.1 Caldilineales bacterium
CCGGACGGCTCCCCCTTCTATGGCGGCACCTACTTTCCGCCGGTCGAACGCTAAGGCATGCCCAGCTTTCGCCGCGTGCTGGTCTCGGTGGCCGACGCCTACCGCAGCCGCCGCGCTCAAATCGAGGAGAGCGCGGGCCGGATGGCCGCGGCCTTGCAGCGCAGCAGCCTGCTGGGGCCAGCCGAGGGCAGCCTGGACGCGATCATCGCCGATCAGGCGGTGCAGGGGCTGGCCCGCAGCTTCGATTCGATCCACGGCGGCTTTGGCGATGCGCCCAAGTTTCCGCAGCCCATGAACCTGAGCTTTTTGTTGCGCTATCAGTGGCGCAAGGGTCTCGATACGGCCGCAGCGGCCTATTGGGAACCATCGCGGAGGGACTCGACCAGCGGGGGGCGGGCGCTGGAGATGGTGACGCACACCCTGCGCCAGATGGCCCGGGGCGGCATGTACGACCAACTGGGCGGCGGCTTCCATCGCTACTCGGTGGATGACCATTGGCTAGTCCCTCATTTTGAAAAGATGCTCTACGACAACGCGCAACTGGCCCGGCTGTACGTGGAGGCGTGGCAGGTGACAGGGGACGCAGAATTTCGCCGCGTGGCCGAGGAGACGCTGGACTATGTGGCGCGGGAGATGACCGATCCCAGCGGCGCGTTCTACTCGGCGCAGGACGCGGATAGCGAGGGGGAGGAGGGCAAGTTCTTCGTCTGGGAGCTGAGGGAGCTGGAACAACTTCTGGGAGCGGACGCGTGGCCGGTGGCCAAGTACTACGGCGTCATGGCCCGCGGCAACTTCGAGGGCAAGAACATCCTGCACGTGGAGCGCAGCCTGGAAGAGGCCGCGGCCAAGGCTGAGATGACGCCCGACGCCATGGCTGAGGCGCTGGCGCGCAGCAAGCCCGTCCTTTTCGCCGCGCGGGAGCAACGAATCAAGCCGGCCCGCGACGACAAAGCGCTGGCCGAGTGGAACGGCATGATGCTGCGCACCTTCGCCTACGCGGCCGGCGCGCTGGATCGCGCTGACTACCGCCAGATCGCCGAACGCAACGCCGATTTTCTCCTGCGCGCGATGGTGGCATCCGGTGGCTCGGTCGGAGACCGGCCACAGCAAAATGAGGTGGCATCCGGCGGCTCGGTCGGAGACCGGCCACAGCATGGCGCATCCGGTGGCTCGGTCGGAGACCGGCCACAGCAAAATGGAGACCGGCCGCAGCATGGCGCACCCGGTGGCTCGGTCGGAGACCGGCCACAGCAAAATGGAGACCGGCCACAGCATGGCGACGCGGCACCGATCACCGATCACCGATCACCGATCACCGCCCCCCCCGTCTCCACCGCTCCTGGGCGCCGGCGGCGCTGACCG
>JAJTXO010000995.1 GCA_021463315.1 Caldilineales bacterium
CCCTACTATCTGCTGATCGTGGGCGACCCGCAGCGCATCCCCTTCGACTTCCAGTACCAGCTCGATGTGGCCCACGCGGTGGGGCGCATCCATTTCGACACCCTGGACGAATACCGCAGCTACGCGGCCAGCGTGGCCGCGGCCGAGAACCCCGCCCAGCCGCTGGCCCTGGCGCGCAGCGCGGCCTTCTTCGGCGTGCGCAACGCCTTCGACATGGCCACGCAGCTCAGCGTCCAGCATCTGGTCACCCCGCTGGCCGATGCCCTGGGCCCTCAGTTCGCCGGCTGGCAGATGCAGCGCTGGCTGGAGGGCGCGGCCAGCAAGGCGCAGCTGGGCCGGCTGCTGGGCGGCGACAGCACCCCGGCCTTCCTCTTTTCGGCCAGCCACGGCGCGGGCATCAGCGCCAGCAACCCTTCTCGCCAGCGGGCCGAGCAGGGCGCGCTGATCTGCAGCGACTGGCCGGGCGCGGGGCCGGTGCAGCGCGCCATGCAGTTTTGCGCGGAGGACATCGGCAACGACGCCCGCCTGCTGGGCTTGATCGCCTTCTTCTTTGCCTGCTTCGGCGCAGGTACGCCCCAATACGACGACTTCGCGATCAGCACCCAGATGCAGGAGATGTTGGACGCCGGCCAAGCCGTGACCGGGCTGGAACAGCACGAGCGCCGCCCGATTGCGCCGCACCCCTTCGTGGCCCGGCTGCCGCAGCGTCTGCTGGGGCATCCCAACGGCGGCGCGCTGGCCGTGGTGGGCCACGTGGATCGGGCCTGGGGCAGCTCCTTCATCTGGGAGGGCGCGCGGCAGTTGGCCACCTTCGAGAGCGGTCTGACCCGGCTGCTGGGGGGCGCGCGGCTGGGCGTGGTCGTCGAGGACTTCAACAACCGCTACGCCGAGCTCTCCACCGAGCTGACCGCGCGCATCCAGGCCATCAAGTTCCGTGAGATCGTGCCGCCGGAGGAGCTGGCCGGCCTGTGGATCGCCAACAACGACGCGCGCAGCTACGTCATCCTGGGCGATCCTGCGGTGAGGTTGCCCGTGGCCGGCGGCGAAGCCGAAGGCCAACCCCGGCCGCAGATCGAGAGCATCACCCTGGCCCGCGCGGTCGACCCGGCCGGCGACGCTCCCGCCGCGGCCGCTCCAGCCTTCGCCGCTGCGTCCGCTCCAGTCCCCGATCCCCTGCGCCAGGCGCTAACACACCTGGAGGCAGCCGTAGCGCTGCTGAAAACCGCGCTGGGCCAGGAAGAAACTCAGTAGTTCACGATTCGGCATGGTTCACTGATGAACCTTTGTACCTTTACAATTGAATGAGTCGGGAAGGCGATTTCTGGTATGATTAGCAAGGTGTCAACCTACTACTCTAC
>JAJTXO010000996.1 GCA_021463315.1 Caldilineales bacterium
TATGAACAAATCAATCAATCCTATCTTTTTTTTCACAGCCATCCCACAGGAATTTGTAATTTAAGAAAAAGGTGGGCTGGCGTTGTTCGTTAGAACCTGCCACTTGGCAGGGGTGAAAAAACAAACACCAACCCGCAGCAACATAGTCGTCCCTAAGCAAATTCTCAACCTCATTCCGCTGCACCTGATCGGTCGCCATGCCAGAGAAACCGGCGTGGATGCCAAAGCGCGAACCTTCAGCGTGACGAGCCATTTGGCCTCGATGCTCTTCGCCCAGCTTTCGCACGCCATCGGCCTCAATGACGTGTGCGACTGGCTGCGGCTTAAGTCGCCGGTGCTGGCGCGTTTCGGCGTCACTCCCCCGTCGCGCAACACGCTCTCGCACGCGAACAAGGAACGCGACGCGCTTTTCACCGAGCGGCTCTTCTGGTCGGTGCTTGAGCATCTTCAAACCGCCTGCCCGAGTTTCGCCGCAGGGCGCAAGGGGCGCGGATTGCTGCGACGTTTCAAGGTCAAAATCCACGCGGTGGACTCGACGGTAATCCAGCTGGTGGCCAACTGCATGGACTGGGCCAAGCACTGCAACCGCAAGGCGGCAGCCAAGATGCACCTGCGGCTCGATTTGCACAGCTTCCTTCCCTCATTTGCCGTGGTGGACACTGCGGCGCACCACGACAACAGGAGAGCGCACGAGGTGTGCGCGGGCGTGGGCAAAGGCGAGATCGTCGTTTTCGACAAGGCTTATGTGGATTTTGAGCACCTCGACGACTTGGACGCACGCGGCGTGCAGTGGGTGACCCGCGCCAAGGACAACATGAAATACCGCACGGTCAAAAACCTCGCTATGAACCGGGGGAATACTATCAAAGACCAGATCGTGACGGTGAAGCGCGGGGACGCCAAGATGAGGGTTCGTCGGGTGGAAGCCCGCGTGGAGGTCGATGGTGAAATGCGCGTGATGGTGTTTATCACCAACAACTTCCTGTGGAGCCCGACCTCGGTGTGCGACCTTTACCGCAGGCGATGGGACATCGAGGTTTTTTTCAAGCAGGTCAAGCAGAGCCTCAAGCTCTCGAATTTTCTGGGTCACAGTGCCAACGCGGTGCGCTGGCAGGTTTACACCGCGTTGCTGGTCTATGTGCTACTGCGTTTCTTGGCGCATCTCTCAGACTGGGGACACAGCTTTACCCGACTTTTCGCGGTAAGCCGTTCGGTGCTTTGGGAGCGCATCGACCTGCTCGGTCACTTGAAATCCTATGGGACGGCATCGGGCCGATTTACGGTGCAAGGCAACCTCGCACAGGCGTGGTTGCCGGGTTTACGGGTGCCTTTGCTTTAGTCTCATGGGACGG
>JAJTXO010000997.1 GCA_021463315.1 Caldilineales bacterium
TCCCGTCGATACGCTCGGCCCGCAGGGCGAGATCATGGCCCAGGCGGTGCAGACTTGTGTTCACTGCGGCTTTTGCCTGCCGGCTTGCCCTACCTACCGCCTGCTGGGCGAGGAGATGGACTCGCCGCGCGGCCGCATCTTTCTGATGAAGGAGGCGCTGGAGGGCAGTTTAGCGCTGGAGGAGGCCATGCCCTATGTCGATCGCTGTCTGGGCTGTCTGGCCTGCGTGCCGGCCTGTCCCTCTGGCGTCGGCTACGGCGAGCTGCTGGCCAGCTTCCGCGCCCACGCTGAGCAGCGACGCCGCGACCGGCCAACCGGCCAGAAGCTGCAGCGCGCGCTGATTCGGGAAACGCTGCCCTATGCCAGCCGCTTTCGCGCCGCGGCCACGGTCGGCCGGCTGGGCAAGCGCCTGGCTGGCCTGCTGCCGGCCGATTTGGGCGCGATGGTCACGCTGCTGCCAGACGAGCTGGCCAAGGCTGCGCCGCTGCCCGATTTCTATCTGGCCCAGGGCGTGCGACGGGCGCGGGTAGCGCTGCTGGTGGGCTGTGTCCAGCCAACGCTGGCGCCGGCGATCAACTGGGCCACGCTGCGGGTGCTGAGCCGCAACGGCGTCGAGGTGATCATCCCCCGCGGCCAGGGCTGCTGTGGCAGCCTGTCGCTGCATATCGGCGAGGCCGACCAGGCGCGGGAGCTGGCGCGGGCCAATCTGCGCGCCTTTCCAGCGGACGTGGACGCGGTGGTCACCAACGCGGCCGGCTGCGGGTCGGGCATGCATGAATACCCGCTGCTGTTCCATGGGCTGGCCGAGGAGGAGCAGGCAAGGGCCTTTGCTGGGCGGGCGCTGGATATCAGCGTCTTTCTCAGCCAACTGGGGCTGGTCACGCCGCCGCCGCTGGCCCAGCCGCTGCGGGTGGCCTATCACGACGCCTGTCACCTGGCCAACGCGCAGGGGGTGCGCGCTGAGCCGCGCGCGCTGCTGGGCGCCGTCCCCAATCTGACTGTGCTGGAGATCCCCGAGGGGGAGATGTGCTGTGGCTCGGCCGGCATCTACAACCTGGAGCAGCCGGAGATCGCCGGCCAGTTGGGGGAGCGCAAGGCGCAGAACATCCTGGCCACCGGCGCCGAGGCCATCGTCACCGGCAACATCGGCTGCATCGCCCAGATCGCAGCCCACCTGGCGCGCCTGGGCCAGCCTTTGCCCATGTGGCACACAGTGGAGCTGCTGGATCGGGCCTATGCGGGGAATAACGAGTAACGAGTAACTCGTAACCCGGAATGGCGACTGTTTGCGCGCTGGCGGGGATTCGCAACGAGTAATGCGTAACACGTAACTCGTAACCCGGAATGGC
>JAJTXO010000998.1 GCA_021463315.1 Caldilineales bacterium
AGTCGGACACGCACCCGATCCGTGGCAGCCGGCGCACGGCCTACATCTGGCTGGGCCGGCTGCTGATGCTGATCGCGCTGCCGCTGCTGCCGCTGTCGGTCGGCTTGATCGCCGAGGGCGATGCGGGCCTGGGCTGGGCGCTGGCAGTGATTTCGCTGCTGCTCTACGGCACGGGCACGTCGATCTCCGGCGCGCCGTTTCTGGCCCTGGTGCATGACAGCGCGCCCTACGAGCGACGCGGCCAGGTGGTCAGCATCGTCCAGTTCATGTTGGTGGTCAGCTTTGCCTTCATCCCGGTGCTCTTCGCCCGCATCATGCCGCACTATGACCAGGCGCTGTTCTGGAAACTGGTGATCGTGGGCATGGTGGGGGCGACCTTCTTCTGGGTGATCGCGGTGGCGGGCGAGGAACGCCGAGCACGGCGGCTGGGCGTGGCGACGCCAGCGCCGCCCACGGGCGCGCCTCCCCCCTCGCTGCGCGCCAGCCTGGCGGAGGTCTGGTCCGACCGGCGCATTCGCCGGTATGCGCTCTTCCTGGGCGCGTCGGCCTTCTTTGCCTTCATGCAGGACGCGGTGTTGGAGCCGTTCGGCGGCGATGTCTTTGGGCTGTCGGCCGGTGAGACCACCCGCTTCAACGCCTATTGGGGCACAGGGGTGTTGATCAGCATGATCGTCACCTATGCGCTGACGCGGCGGCGACGCCCTGACCAACAGGTGGGCACCACGGCCTGGGGCTTGCTGCTGCTGAGCCTGGGCGTCGCCCTGCTCAGCGTGGCCGCCATCAACCAGTCGTTGGCGATGATCATGCCGGTGCTGATCTTCTTCGGCATCGGCTTCGGCGTCTTCACCGTGGGCGGCATCAGCCTGCTGATGGCCGTCAACACGGTGGAAAAGGCGGCCAGCTATCTGGCCATCTGGTCGGTGATTCAATTGGTCAACCGCGGCCTGGGCATCGCGGCCGGTGGCCTGCTGCGGGATCTGGTCAACACCCTGACCGGGCAGATCGCAACCGCGTATGCGGCGGTCTTCGCCATCGAGGCTATCGGGCTGGTGCTGTGCATCTGGTTGCTGCGCCGGGTAGACATCCGCGGCTTCGCAGCCGAACAGCGCGGCGGCGTTCCCGCTGAGCCTGTTATTCCCTCGTTCGATTGACACAATCTCCTTCATCAGGCGCCGCGCCAGGCTGTGCCTGGCACTCCGATGGATGAAAATCGGCGGACTCGGTCGGTCCACCCTCCAGTCGTTACACTCCTTCAGGCTACGTCCGGGGTGCCTCGCAAAGACCGACCCGAGCGGCGAGCTATTTTCAAGACAGCGCCACAAAACATGGAAGGTAACTATTCAGGCTG
>JAJTXO010000999.1 GCA_021463315.1 Caldilineales bacterium
CGCGGCCGTGCGCGCGGTGTTCGTGATCGACCGCTACGACCGCCGCCACGCGCTCCTCGTGGTCTACGCCGGCTTCACGGTCGCGACCGCCTGCGCCTCGTCTACCGCGGCCTCGCCCAGCGGAGCGACGGGACGGCGGAGGGCAGCGTGCCCGTCGATCTCGAGATCCCTCCCGACGAAGACCAGGATCCTTCCTCGTACTTCCTGCCCGTGCTGAAGGCGCTGGAGGTCGAACCGGGCCGGGTCCTCTTCAGCGTATGCCGCCTGGCCGAGTGCACGACGTGGGTCGCGACGGCCAGCTATCCGGTCGTCGCCCGCGTCCAGGTCCCGTTCGAAGGCTCGCTGTCCCCCCTCGCCGTCGCCGGGGCCCGGTCGCGCCGGGCGCGCTGCCCGATCTGGCCTTGATCCGCGGCGATCGGGTGCTGGCCCGCGTCGAGGTCAAGGCGCAAGGGCGGGCCTTCATGGCTGTGCAGCGCTTGTTACCCCAGGCCGATCTGCTGCCCTACGAGACGGTGGCGCTGAACTTGAGCGATATCCGGCGCTACGCCGCGCAATACCGGCTGGACGGTGTGCCGCTGTTCATCGTCTGGCGGGTCAAGCGGCCCTGCCTGGGCGAGGGCTATTGGGGCCAGCACATCGGTCCGCTGATCGCCGTCGGCAACCGCTACCGCGACCAGCGCACCTGGCGTCGCGCCTCCACCGACAGCGACGTCGTGGAGGGCGAGCACCGCGGCGTGACCGTCAACTACCATTTCAGCCTGAAGGAACTGCTCCCGCTGGAGGAGCTGGTAACTAAGATGGCTGGGTTGTAATTCCACCCCTCATTCGTGGTATAATGTCCGTGGACGATGTTGCTTTTCCTCTCCGATGTGTCATCTCAATAAACCGGGGTCGAGACTTCCGAAGTCTGCGCAGGTTTGTTCAAAACGGGCGCACAGTCCATAAGACTTCGGAAGTCTTCCCCTTCTATTGAGATGATACTCTCCGATCACTACAAGGCAGCGCATACTAGCGCTATGAGGAGGTTCCCATCATGACCAACCGCAAACGATCGCGCGGCGCCTGTGTCTACTGCGGCAAGGAGATGACCCGCGGCGGGCTGGCGCGCCATCTGCGCACCTGCGCGCAGCGCCAGCAGGTCATCGCAACAGCCAACGCCCAGAGCGGTCAGGACCAGGCCCTTTACCACTTGCAGGTGCAGGATGCTTGGGGCGGCGCGTACTGGCTGCACCTGGAGATGCGCGGCAACGCCACCTTGAAAGATCTGGACCACTACCTGCGCGCGATCTGGCTGGAGTGCTGTGGGCACCTAAGCGCCTTCGAGATCGGGCTGGTGCG